>CAZOSQ010000021.1:0-17117 GCA_964582245.1 uncultured Bacteroidales bacterium
AAAAATCATGTCTTAGGCTACATAGAAAATAAAGATCAATTTGGAATTTACTTCTTATTTTATGAAAATTTTCTTTACGTTTTTCAACAAGAATTAGAACAATTGCTTGATTATCTTGGGATATATCTTCCTGTTGAACAAAAATTAAAAATACAGGAAAATACTCGTTTTAACAAAATGAAAAAAGAAAACCCGGGTCATGTAAGAAAAGGTAAATTTGGAGAATGGAAAGACAAGCTAAACAATCAACAAAAAGACATTACAATAGAAATTGCGGAACCATTGCTAAAGTTATTGAATTACCCACTCTTGGAAGATGAATTTTCAAAACCTATGTTAAAAGAGGGTGCCATTCAGTAATAAAAAGAATGATTTAAATTCTTCATCCCTTTAATTTATAAAAAAACCCCAATAGTTTCACAACTTTGGGGCAGTATATATAAAATTTGGAGGGATAATTAAAATTTATTTCAGATATTTTCCAAGTTCTTCTTCAACTTGTTTCTTAGTTTTTCCAGTTTTCTTTTGAATCCTCCCGATTAGTTCTTCCTCTTTTCCTTCAGCATATTTAAGGTCTTCATCAGTCAACTGTGCATATTTTTGCTTTAATTTTCCTTTTGCTTGGTTCCAATTTCCTTTTAATCTTAATTTATTTGCATCCATATCACTCGATTTTTATTAATTATTTATTTTATCAATAATTTAATTACTGTATTGAAATTACCGTGCCAATTTTATAAAGATTTTCCAACAACTTGCGAAGGAAACTGATTACATTGAAAAACCTATTGAAATTTTCAATTCAACAAAAATCTCATTAAATACCTACTAAAATATGTGGATTATTTACCTCGCTGCAAATTAGATGAGTATATAATTCCCCGCTGTTTAATTACCACTGAAACTCTATTACTGACTTCCAGTAATTTGTGATTTCATTCTCTTTTAGGCAAGGTTTTAAGATCATAAAATTGGTAGAACATTAAAAAATAAAATTTTATGGAGGTAACAAATTTTAAATACGTGATATTAGGTGGAGGAACAGCAGCAGGGTATGCTGCCGAAGAATTGATCAAACAAGGAATAGGAAAAGGTGAATTATGTATTATATCCGCGGAAGAAACCTTACCTATTAACCGTCCTCCCCTTTCAAAAGGATACATGACAGGTGATAGTCAAATAGAAGACCTTTTAATCAATGATTATGAATTTTACGAGGATAATGGTATCGAAATACTTCTTAACACGAAAGCTAAAGAAGTTGATTTTACTGGAAAAATTATCATCCTAGATAATAATACTGGTGTTGGTTACGAAAAATTACTTATCACCACCGGTTCAAGGATAAGAAAATTGAACAAACCCGGGAGCGATTTAAAGAACATTTTTTACCTGCGGACAAAAAAAGACGCTGATGAGATAATGGATGCTGCTAAAAAATATAAAAAAGTCGTTGTGGTAGGTGGTCAGTTTATTTCCTCTGAAGTCAGTGCTTCTTTATCACAGCTTGGCCTGGATGTAACCACTGTTTTCCCGGGAGAGTTTTTGATGAATATTTTTTCACTCAGGGAAACAGGTATTTTTTTCAATCAATTTTATGAAAAAAATGGTGTTCATATCCAAAACAACCATCATGTAAAAGAATTCAAGGGGATAGGTAAAATAGAATCTGTCATTTTGGAATCGGGCGAAGCAATTGACACTGACATGGTCGTGCTAGGAATAGGTGTTGAACCTTTAACGGATATTTTCGAAGGAACTGCATTAAATATTGATGATGGCATCGTGGTAAACGAGTTTGGTGAAACCAATATTGACGGTGTGTATGCCGCGGGGGATGTAGCCAGTTATCCTGATCCCATTTACCATGTTCAAAGAAGAGTGGATCATTGGCAAAACGCTCATGATCAAGGAAAAAATGTGGCAAAAAACATGGTTGGCCGTCACCAGGAATACAACGTGATCCCATACTTTTTTTCTGACATTTTTGATCTATCCTATGAATATTTTGGAGATCATGCCAATGCAAACAAGTATTATGTGATCGGGGATATTTCCAAGGCTGATTTTAGTATTTTCTGGTCATATAACAACAAAATGGTTGCGGCATTAATTACGTCGGAAAGACCAGAAATAGAAAGAAAAAAAGCCATTGAATGGATTAAGCAAGATGTTACCATTAACGAAGATGTATTGAAAACTTCTCCTATACCTTTTGAAGAACCCGTGAGCTAGGTAAATAAATGGAACCTATCTTACCGCGGTAAATTATTATGAACCGCTTTAACAGGTACGGGTAAAGTGTTGGGATTTTCTTGTTGCTCTAGTTGGGTGTAATATGATTGGATCAGGGTTGATTTTTCCTGGTAGACAGGATTAGGATGGTAAATAAAAAGACAAGTACCATCGGCAAGAAGAGGTATTAAATCATTTACAACATCTTGACGAACGGCAGGACAACCATAACTTCGTCCCAATCTTCCGTATTGATCAATAAATTTCGGGCTCACGTAGTGAGCTCCATGCATGACTATTGCTCTTTGGCGGGCATTATGATTTATTTCTGACTCAAGGCCGTTCAATCTCAAGGATAATCCGTGTTGTCCCTTGTATAAACCGTGAGTTACATAAAAACCAAGAGAACTCTTATTAGTGCTGGGTACATTGGAAAAGTGGGTAGCATATTCATATCCTGAATTTTTTCCATGAGCTACCCATTCATGAAATTTAATCTCATTTTTATCAAGATCTATCACCCATAATCTTTTCTGCTTGGAAGACAATGAGAAATCAACAATACTCAATAAATTTTTAACAACAACATCCTGGTTTTTATAGACTATGAAACCATAAACTGCCTTTTTAAATACCTCTAAAGAAGGTTTGGCGCCCTTCCCCGATAAAGAATTATAAATATTTTCTACTTCCTTTTCTTTAAATTCACGTAAATCAAAACCAAAGCCAAGCTGCTGCAAAAAAATAAAACAAAATATCAATATGTAATTCTTCATCCCCCAAATTTTTCTTTTTATTAAAACTGGATTTTTTCCTTATTATTATGTTTTGAATTCTTCCAAGCCAGGATCATTTATTAAATGATTGGGTCTTGGGAATTATCCCATTATTAAAATATACATACCCTCAATGGCTTATTTTTTCTCAATAAATAATCAGTTTTTTTTATAAAAACACCCGGGAAAAAGGAAAATAGAGTATATATGCCGCATGGGAACAATTAATTGGGAAAGCCTTTCTACAAGAAAGAAACAAATAAATCAAATAATCTTCCCCTTTTTAATAAAAATCAAGATTTATATGAATTATTTGATTTTTTTTCCTTCATTTTCACATTTTTTCAAGCTTTTTAATTTTTGGCACAATTATGTATATATAATAAAATGAAAATAATAATTGTATAACTAATAGATGGGATTATGTTGAAGTGGGCATTAATATTTTTAGTAGTAGCTATAGTTGCAGCAATTTTTGGATTTGGAGGAATAGCTACAGGGGCCGTTACAATAGCAAAAATTTTATTTTATATATTCCTAGTATTATTTCTAGTAAGTTTAGTTATAGGCCTCGTGAGATAATTATGTATTTTAAGGGAAGTTTTAAATAAAACTTTCACAGTGAAATTTATAAATTAAAAAAAATTGAATCATGATATGCTACCTTTCGTATCAAATTACACACATTAATAAAAACCATGAGAATGGAGAAAGTACAGTATTTCTTTTTTGGCATAACAAGTTTTATTTCACGTATGATATTCATACACAAACTTTAGAGTTAAGCTTGACAAAATAAAATGACATTTGGTTTTTATTAGAAGAGAGAAATATGCAAGAGTAAATAATGAAGATTTTAATCTTTAAAAGCAAAAAAAGCTGTTTTCTTAATGGAAGCAGCTTTTAGTTTAAAAAAAAAACATCGTTTCAGGCGTGAGGATCAGTCATATTATTATAGAAAGACACGAAATCATTGCTTTCAGAATTCATGAATTTCATTGCACTTCTTGGATGTTCATTTAAGGCACCAGTTATCAAATAAGGAATATGGTAACCCCATTGAATTTCTTTTTGCATAGGAATTAAATGATCTTGTATCACTTGGTATATAGGTTGTAATTTAAATTTCGGGTTCTTTAAAAACGACATCAGTATTTCCAAGGGACAGTTCCCGGCTCCCCTACCAATCCCGAGCAAGGTTGCATCAAGCATATTACACCCTTCAATAATTCCTGTAACAGTATTGGAAAAAGCCAATTGCATATTGTTATGGGCGTGTATACCAATGGTTTTTCCTGGCAGGGCTTTTTTATATTTACCCACAAGAGCCTCAACCTGTTCACAATACATACTCCCAAAACTGTCTACAACATAAATAATGGGAACTTTTGAATTTGACAGATCATTCAGGGCTTCATCCAGGTCATGCTCCATTACCTTGGATACAGCCATCAAGTTAATTGTAACTTCGTACCCTTTTTCCATGCAATGATGAGCCATGGCAATGGCCTTATCAACTTGATGCACATAACAGGCCACCCTTATCATATCCAGCACATGATCCTTCTTGGGAGGAATATCATCATATTCTACCCGGCCAATGTCTGCCATAGCGCATAATTTAAGGGAAGTATCATTATCCCCGATAACCCTGCGTATATCCTGTTCACTGCAGAACTTCCAGGCCCCGTTTTCTTTCCTGGAAAATGCTTTTTCATTGCTAATATATCCAACTTCCATATAATCAACACCTGAATCCACGCAAGCATCATAAACGGCTTTTACGAATTCATCTTTAAACAGCCAATTATTCATGATACCACCGTCCCTGACAGTGCAGTCCATTACTTTAATTTCTTTTCTATACATGATCTGTAAGGAATGATGTTATTTCTTAATATTTTTCAAGATTTTTATTTCTTCTTCTATAAAATGATTGATCAATAATTTATACATCTCTTCAATCACTTCCCCGTTTAAACCATTTTTTTCACCCCATTTCTTTCTTTCCTGGATGACCCAATTGTATCTCTCACGTGCAATTACACTGTCCTTATCGGTTTTGAACCTAACAATCTCCTTCACGTACTGAAACCTTTCCCCAAGCAATTTAAGAATCTCTTGGTCCAATTCATCAATTTCAGTCCTTACCTCATCTATGCTGGTACATTCCCAGGGTAACTTATTTTTCATACAATACAATAATTCTATTATTTTCCAGGTAGTTATACATTTAATGAACTCAAAATTAATAAAAAAATAGCAGTTACCAATGGTACCTGTTATTTTTTTCAATCCCCGGGTCATTGGTTTAATAATGTAACCTACTGGTAATAAATTTTTTTTATTGTTTTATAAAAAATCAATTACCAGGGTTAAATCATGATTTCACCCCAACCAGGTAAAAAAATTCCTCCACACCTGTAAGGAAGCTAAAATTGATTAGCAGCCCTGCCAATAACCCGGTAAATTGAATTATAACAACTTCCTTGTCTTTTTCCTGATATAATGATGAAGGATTCCAGTGACCAAAATTCCTCCTGTATTAAAAATAAGTTTCTTTGCCTGTGAATGATCTGACGATAGCAAAGAGGGCTGGTATGATTTAATTTTTATCCAGCTTTTTTTTACCAGGTAATCGGACACGTGAATAACAACAAGTGTAATACCACTTATAGCTATTTCTTTTAAATTCTTTTTCAAATTTGTTTTCATCTTTTAGATCTTTAAAATTATTACTATTATCTTTCTTTATACCCTTTACCATTTCACATCCTGTTTTCCCGATCCAAGTATTTATCTTTCCTGGACAACACGTAAATAGCATGAACCAAACCGGGCAAGTAACCTAGTAAGGTTAATAAAAGGTTAAGCCAAAACACACTTTTCAGCCCAAAACGCCAAACAACAGCCAATGGGGGTAAAATGACCGCGAGAATTATTTCTAAAATACCCATTTTATAATATTTTTTATCCTACTTTTTTTATTTCTACATTTATAAATTATTCTCCTATCTCTTGATTTTAATTTGAAATAACCTTGCCAACCTAGCGTGAATTACATGATAAACATTCGGGTGAAATCCCCAGACACTGCTTTACTAATAAAGATGATTCAGCATGAATAAAAAATCCACGTACTAAGAACGTGCCTTGTGATAATTCCTATAAGGGGATAAAATTTCTTTTTCCACATAATAAAAAAGGTAAAAAATTCTGGCGTTCCTAGTGGAATTTATAAATTTGCTAAAAGCAGGAGAAAAAAGGAAAATGAACAAGAATAGGTTTTAATTGTCAAGTTCTAATGGATGAACTTGCTAAAGGTTAATATATGAATACCGTCGAAAAAGCACTTAAAATAAACCTTGACTCTTCCATATACGGTACGATAGCCGAAATTGGAGCTGGGCAAGAAGTAGCCAGGAACTTTTTCATTGCCGGAGGCGCTGCCGGCACCATTGCCAAAACCATGTCTGCTTATGACATGCGGGTGAGCGATGCTATTTATGGCGAAGAACCCGGCAAACGTTACGTCAGCCAAAGCAGGGTTAAAAAGATGGTGGAAAAAGAATATGGGCTCGTGGTTGACAGACTGAAAAAAACAAAGGAAAACACACGTTTTTTTGCTTATGCAAATACTATGGCAGCCAAAGCTTATAAATCAGAAAAAGATTGCCATGGATGGATCGGTTTGAAATTTCAACTTGTACCGGGCGGGGAAGCCAATGAAATCTTCCTTCACGTGAGAATGAAAGATGAAACAAATCATGAACAACAAGCCGCATTAGGTATATTGGGAATAAATTTGATTTTTGGTGCATTTTATTTTCACGAACAACCTGAAAAACTAGTCGAGCAATTAAAAGAAAACTGCGTGGACAGGATCGAGGTCAATATGATCAAGTTTTCTGGTCCACAATTTAAAACCATTGACAATCGATTGATGGCACTTCAACTTGTAAAACAGTGGCTTACTCGATCGGTCACATTTACAAGGGATGGGGAGCCTGTTCAACCGGCAGATTTGTTGTACAAAAAAAACATACTGTTGCTACGGGGCAGTTTCAGGCCATTCACTTATGTCCACCAGGATATCCTGGATTGCGGGTACAAGCAATTTTTAAAAGAACCGGGAGTGAATAAAGAAAATTCTATCGTGTTGACAGAAATATCCATGTCGCATCTTATTAGCCAAGGCGATGTTAATATCACCGATTACCTGGGAAGAATTGACACCTTGAACAAACTAGGTTATGATGTCCAAATCTCTGACTTCCTCAGGCTTTTTAGGCTAAAGCAGTACCTAAGGCAGTTTACCAAGGAAAATATTGGCATCGTGAGTGGTGTTAGGGATATAAGGGATACTTTTACCGAACATTATTACGAAGGTTATCCTGCCGGCATCTTACATGGATTAGGCATCCTGTTTTCAGGCAATACAAAACTATATGCCTATCCTAAACTAAAAAACATTAACGAGATTATCACATTGAATGATATTAAAATCGATGACAATGTCCAGTTTTAGTTTAAGCACTTTTTATACAACGTAAAGATTCTCCCCCTTACCAATTACAACCCGAATATATTGAAATTTGATATCCGGGGTATCCGGGATGACCTAAAAAAAGGAATCGGTTCTTGGAAAGATAAAATTCCCAAAGAAGTTTTTAACGAGATCGTGGGGAAAAAACTTTTTGGATTTGAAGAGAAATAGGTTTTTTATTGATTACTAAAATGCACCAAGAAAGAAGCAAGCTTATTTTGATTTTATCAAGGTCAACGGCTCACAACATGGCATCGACTGCATTGGATCACCATTGCTTTGGCTGCCGATGTCCCGGGTATCTTATTGGCCGCGGTCGTAGGAGGGTTCCAGGTGTATTCTAAACCCGCACTAACTATTTTTTCCCTTGTCCTTGTAAAATTTTTCATGAAATTCACGTACCAATTCTTTTACCGGGATATTTTCGGGAAATCGAGAGACATCTATCTTGTCCAAGTTTTCGGGGGTAGCATAATTTCCCTGGAACCAGTGATGATCAGGATTAAAAAGGTTGTAACGATAGGAACAGAAATCATCCATGTCAAAACATTTCCACATGAGCCTCATCCGTAAGATTTCGGGAATATTAATTCCTGATGGATCGTACTGTAAATCATAGCCTTCATAATGGGCATAATTATCTTGAAATTTCTGTTTTTCCAACTCCAGCCAAATTCTCTTGTCTTCTTTGCTCATGGGTACATGCGTGGGAAATATCCCCATCATGTTGTCAAAATATTCTCTCGTGGTCATACCAACCGTAAGGGTGTGAATAGCCGGGTTTGATAAACAAAACCGACCATTCCACTGCATGGGGGAATATGGAGAGGTCAGGTTTTTCAATTTTCCCGGGGGTGAAAATAGTTTACCGCCTTTATCATTGGGTGAAATAATAAACACGCCCATGTCCCTGGTTTGAGCTAATGCTATCGCACCAATATTTCGTTGGAAAAAATAATAATAATGTAAGTTTACAAATTCAAACTTGTTTGTTTCGATGGCCTTTATAATTATTTCATAGGGTGCATGCGTGCTAAAACCGACATGCTTGACAATTCCCTCCTCTTTCATCTTGTGCAATTCATCCACGGGACCATCTTTTTCCAGGGCAATATTAAATTGCTCCCAATTATTCAATCCATGCCATGCGTAAAAGTCGATATAATTAGTTTGTAAAGCTTTTAATTGTTTATCGACAAGTTCTCTTGTTTCACGGGCAGTTTCCGGTGCTCCCTTGGTCATTAAAAAGTATGTTTCCCGGTCAATTTTTAATTCATTTAGTGCTTTGCCGTATGCATGTTCACTTTTCTTGTAACCATAGGCAGTCTCTATATGGTTAATCCCGTTTTCAAAAGCCAGGTTGACAGTTTCCTTCACTTCTTCAAGAGTATCATCGGGTATAACTTCCCGCGGCTCCTCGAAACCTTTTTTAAATCTCATTCCCCCCAGGGTCAACACGCTAATCATTTTATTGGTTTTTCCAAATCGCCTGTATTCCATCGGGGGGGTATATCGGGGTATATCCTGCATGCTTATATTTTTTTACTAGATGAAGATAATCAAATTTTTATTACCGGTGGGAGTAAAAAAGTAAATGGATTCGCTCCTTGAATGCATAAATAAGTGTTCACTTTTTAATCAAGTACCAATGCAAAAAAATCATACGTAAAATGTTAGATTTATCTTTTAAACTGTCTTCTTATTCACCACCACCAACAAAATTAAAGATAGAATCCCTGAAATAATTAACATGCCATTAGTAGCCCCATGTGCCAGGAAAGCAAAAAATTTACCATCTTGCATAGAAACACCAAATAACATGATGGTCTGCACCACCATGAAATGAAAAGCTCCAAGGCCGGATTGAATGGGCAGGATCATGGCTAATCCACTCATAACGAAGACAGTTGCTGCCGTCAATAAAGAAAGATCTTCTGTAGGTTCAAAACTAAAGAAAAACATCCACATGGTAACCAGCCACATGGCATAAATAAACAAAGTATGACCTATATAAGCCCAGGCATTTTTCATTTTCCTAATGGTGTTAATCCCTTCCACCAATTGAAGGTAAAGCGATTTAACCTTTCCTCCTACCTTATTCTTGTATAAACCCCTGGTCAGGTAAAGCAAGATGATAAAAACCAATACCGCACCTATGATAATATACAAGGATGTTCCTGAAAATTTATCTATCAAACCTTCTCGCAAATCGGGGTGCTCCTCAAAAAATTTATAAACAACTTTCAACTGGATAAGAAGTATACCAAAAGCAAAAACAAACATGGCTATTGTATCTGTCAACCTTTCCACGACAACAGTACCAACCAATTTTGTAAAAGGAATTTTTTCATAACGGGTTAATACACCACACCTGGCTAATTCCCCACCCCGCGGCAATATGAAATTAACAAGGTACATTACCATAACCGCTAAAAAGGAGTTGTACCATTTGGGGACATAACCCATGGGGTGGATCAACATATTCCACCGAATAGCACGACTTAAATGACTTAATAATCCAAGAAAGAATGATAAAATAACCCAACCCCATCTAACATTATTTAACAACTGATCCTTGTATTCTTCAAAATCAGTATTCTTATAGAACATCCAGAAAATCAATATTCCCAAGGCCAGGAAAAAAATGTATTGGATAGTTTTTATAACTTTTTTCTTATTCATGGTATTTTTTCTTAAAATGCGAATGTAATACTTTTTAGTCAAAAAGCATCAATTATCAAGAGGGATAGTTTGAAAAAACAAACCCTGTTTATAATGATTGACAAAAAAATCAACTATTCACCAATAGGTAAGTTCTCTTGGTTTTCAACCGGTAGGAATTGATAATGATTTATTAAATATGTAGAAATCTTTTTTTTATTAATTTTCATACCTGTTTATCTTTTCCACCGCATTTTTGCAAAGCCGCTATAGCTCATATCTTCCGCGACAGCATGCGGAGCAAAGGCCGAAGAGAAAAAGTAAAAGCTTCCCCGGTTTTACTCTTCTAAAGCAATCGCGAAAGAGAGCATGGGGGCAAATAAAGGTTCGTACGGTTTTAAACCGGACACCAATGATAAAATAGTTAAAACCCTAAATTTCAATTTTTAATAAGTATATTGAGGGAAATATATGAACAAAAAGAAATGGTTTTGAATAACTAAATCATTTTATCCTCCGTATATAAAAGAAATACCATGACAAATGGATAAAAAAGGGATTCAATTAATATTAGTCATTACTTTATATTTTATTAATTTACATTCATTTGGGCAACTAGTTTCAAAAGAAATTAGCAGTACCCAGGTTGAAAAAGTAAATGATTATCAAAAACTATACGAGCAGTCTTTAAAGGAGGAAAACAATGTTGCTGCTGCTAACTGCCTTAATAAAATAGCTTATATTTATTGGGATCATGGATCATTATTAGATGCCCATAAATATTTCATTCAATCCCTGGAATTGAACTATTCCATTGGAAATATCAATGCAGTAAGGACTATTTCCACAAATCTTGGTATGATCCTGAACGAGGTTGGGAAGTACGAAGAGGCTATAAAATATTTCAATGAAAGCCTAAAAGTGAATAAACAGATGGCTAAAAAGGATGCCATTTGCGGGGATATTATTAACATTGCACTCTCACACTCATATTCTGGCAACTACCAGGTGGCTATCGGGTATTTAGAACAAGCCTTGAACCTGGCCAAGGAAATCAATGATATAAAATTGATAAAAAGATGTTATGGCGCCCTTGCTGAAAATCATGAAAAGCTAGGCAATACTGAAAAATCTTTCGAATATTTTAATTTTTATACCTCTTTCGAAAAGCATTTACAAAAGCAAAAAATATCCGAAATGCACGAACAGGCAAAAAAAACAAAAGAGGAAGTCATGGTTAAAGAAAAGCAATTAAAATATGCCGAGGGAACCATGAAGGAAATGAAAGCTGAAACCGAAGAACAAAGAATGAAAATTGATCTTCTCAATAAAGAAAACCAGTTAAAGGAACTTAAATTAAAAGAAGAAAAAGCCAGGAGAAAAAACCAGGCCATTATTCTGCAATCAACGGTGGGTATCGTGATGTTATTAATCCTCATTGCCCTAATATTAATCCTGGGTATCCGCCAAAAACAAAGAGCTAACCGGTTATTGGATCGCCAGAACCAAGAAATAAAAGCTCAACAGGAGATTATTAGGGATAGGAACAGGAAGATATTGCAAAGCATCAATTATGCAAAAAAAATACAAAAAGCCATTCTGCCGGCAGGTGAATCATTCAAAGAATATTTTCCCGAATCTTTTGTTTTTTTCGAACCCAGGGATGTTGTAAGCGGTGATTTTTATTGGTTTTCGGATGCCAATATTAAATCAGTTATATCCAAGGACATTTTATCACCTAACGAAAACAGTAAAAAGGTTTATATAGTTTCAGCTATTGATTGCACCGGGCATGGTGTTCCAGGTGCTTTCATGTCAATGGTTGGGTATAACATCATGCAAAACATCATTAGCAAGGGGATTATTTCTCCTGAAAAAATACTAACCGTTTTAAATACAGGGGTTAAAAATTTGCTTAAACAAGACCAAACAGACCTGCGTGATGGAATGGATATGGCTCTTTGCGTGGTAAAAGAGGATGAAGGAATAGTAGAATTTGCGGGAGCAAAAAATCCATTGGTTTATTTTGTCGATGGACAAATGAATGTAATTAAGGGGGATAAAATGCCTATTGGTGGATTTCTGCAAAATCTTTACAAGAATAAAGAATTTACTAAACATACGATAAAAATTACCAAGCCAACCACTTTTTACTTATATTCTGATGGTTTTCAAGACCAAGTGGGCGGTGAAAAAGGAAGGAAATTCCTATCTACTAAATTTAGGGAATTCCTGGCTGAAATCCATCAAAAACCCATGGCTGAACAGAAAGAAATAATCGGTGAAACACTAGAAAATTGGAAAGGAAATTATTCCCAGGATGATGATATATTAATAATGGGATTTCGAGTTGATCCTAAAAAAACTTAAACTATAACAGCTATGAACCGAATTTTTACCATTGCTATTTTGCTTATTTTTAATTCTTTAGCTTCCGCTAAAGCCCAACAACCCTTGCATCACGATAAGAAGATATTTACTGCACCTGATGGTAAGATGTATATTAATAAGTCATTACCTATTTATTTAAGATTATCAACTTCACCGGAAGAAGGTGCAGAAAGTCACCTTTTAAAAAGTGAAGAAACTCACCAGTATTCTAACCCAATGTACTTGGATACGGAAGGAATTAATACATTACGATCCCCTTCTTGCATGGATACTGTAACCAAACAAGTCGTTTATCCAGAAAAAGATATCATTTTCGAAATTTACGCGGATAGTTATGCTCCTACTACAAAAATAGATTATGGCAAGGTTTTGACTATTTTTAAAGATGGGAAAACAATGTGTGGAGGGGTAACTGAAATAACACTAGAAGCAAAGGATCAATTATCAGGTGTCGAAAATATATATTTTTCATTGGATGGATCTGGTTATACTCCTTATTCAGGAACGATAAAATTAAACCAAGAAAAGGAATATCTACTGAAATTTTATGCCGTAGACAACGTTGGTAACGTGGAGAAAGTTAAGGAAAAAGTTATTCTTGTGGATGATTCTAACCCGTCTACAAAACTAGAAGTGAAAGGCGATTTATATAATGATATCATTTCAGGTCGTTCATCAATTGAATTAAAAACTGCTGATAAACACGGTATTAAAGGGATATATTATAGCCTCGATGGTAAACCTGAAAAAATTTATAATGATCCCATTAGTGGTGCTTATTTAACACAAGGGGAGCATACTCTTGAATATTACTCGGTTGATATTTTGGGAAATAAAGAAGAAATTAAGAATTATAAGTTTTACGTAGACAAAACTCCACCGACTATCGTGGAAGAAATTATTGGAAATAGTTATGTAGCTAATGGAAGGGAATATTCTTCCGGGAGATCGCAGTTAAAATTAACAACCATAGATAATAAAGCGGGAGTAAAAGAAATTTATTATTCCATCAACAGTGGAGAATACCAGCTATATGAGAAACCTTTTTTTTTAACAAAAACCCCGGGAAATATCTTTATTCGTTCTTATGCCTTAGATAATGTGAACAACAAGGGTACCAGCATGCAAAGTAGTGATGCAACTTCCATACCCTATATTGATCTTTCAGGTCCAAAGATCACCTGCTCTTTCATAGGATCTTATTATAAATACAAGGATACTGTTTTTATCAGCAGTGAAACAAAGATAAAATTGAAGGCAAATGATACGGAGTCTGGAGCTAATAGAATCGAATATTCTATCAATAAAAACAAGTTTATCCAGTATGAATCTCCTTTTAGCTTATCCGAAACCGGTATTAATTTATTAGAATGTGTTGGATATGACAACGTGGATAATATCAATAAGGAAACTTTTATATGTGTTGTAGACAATAAAGGTCCGGAAATATTCCATCGATTTAGCATGAATTCAGCTAATATTAAGAAACAGGATAACGAAAATATCAAAGTTTTCCCGCGGCACACGGTTTTATTTTTATCCTCAACAGATGACTATGTAGGATATGACAGGATGTTTTATTCTATTAACGGGATGACCGAAAAAGAATGTTTCGGGTCAATTAACCAGTTAAATTCAGAAAACATCTACAAAATAAAAGTACGCGCCCTCGATAAACTTGGAAATCAAACCGAGGATCTGATCCATTTTTACATGGAATAAACCAAATTCAACATTTCATGTTTATTTATGGATAACAAAAAACTAGTATAACTTTAATAAATGTGGTTAAGTTTATATATTTGCAGGTCTAATTTTTGAACAACATGAAACTCTTATCAATACAACCTACAAAATTTACACCCAAGGTTGAGTACGATCCTGGAAAAAAAACCTTAGAGTTTAATGGCTTTTCCTTACCGGAAAATGTTTACGAATTCTATGGACCAGTTATCAAATGGTTAAAAGAATATTTTAAAGATATTGATAAGGAAGATTTGAAAGATCACCCAATTATAGTCAAATTCAAGTTGAGTTACTTTAATTCGGGTTCCTTAAAATGCATCATAGAAATAATATTTCAACTGGCAGATTGGAGAAAAAATGGAATTCCGGTAGAAATTTACTGGCATTATGACGAAGCTGATACCCAGATAAAAGAATCAGGTCAAGATATATCAGAAATTGTTGGAAAATCGTTCTTTTTTGTAAAAAATTAATGTTTTAGGATTTTAATGATAAAGGGAGTTAAAGTCGAATCTTTTATATTTTCTTCCCGTCATTTGACAAATATTACTTTTTTTTCTATTTATTTCCAATGAATTTTAGTAAACTTATATTTCGAATCAAAAAAAATAAAAATAAAAAAAATGACCCTTAAAAAAATAGTATTTTTTTTCATTGTTGCTTATGGTTCCGTGTTAAACGCCCAAGTGCTTGATAAACATTCTTATAAATTCAGCAAAGCCCTGGATTGGATCAATACCTTTTATGTAGATACAATAAACACCGGGGGTTTGGTAGAACATGCCATAATTGAAATGTTACATGAACTAGACCCGCATTCAGCTTATATATCTCGTGAAGATGTCGCCGATATGAATGAACCATTGCAAGGGAATTTTGAAGGAATAGGTGTAACCTTTAATATTTTGAATGACACTATATTTATTATTTCCCCAATTTCTGGTGGACCCTCCGAAAAGGTTGGTATTCGAGCTGGTGATCGAATTATAAAGATCGAAGGCGAAAATGTTGCAGGAACAGGAATAAAAAATTCGGATGTAATTTCAAAACTCAGGGGCAAAAAAGGAACTAAGGTAACAGTTTCCATCAAAAGAAGAAAAGATCCTGAGTTATTAGATTTTACCATTACTAGGGATAAGATACCGATTTATAGCTTGGATGCTTCTTACATGGTGAATGATTCTATAGGTTATATTCGCTTGAACAGGTTTGCCAATACCACCATGCAAGAATTTGAGAAAGCGGCAATAAATTTAGTAATAAAGAATGCTAAACATTTAATTCTCGATCTTAGCGGGAATGGTGGAGGATATTTAAATGTAGCTGTTCACCTGGCTGATCAATTTTTGGATAAGAGGCAGATGATTGTTTATACCGAGGGAAACAGTAGGCCTAGCGAGGAGTTTTTTGCAACCGGTGATGGTTTGTTCAAGGAAGGTAAACTGGTTATTATGATCGATGAAGGTTCAGCTTCCGCGAGCGAGATTGTTGCAGGGGCTGTTCAAGATTGGGATCGCGGCATAATAGTCGGGCGTAGGTCTTTCGGGAAAGGATTGGTACAAATGCCTTTATGGCTACCAGATAGTTCCATGTTGAGGTTGACAATAGCTAGGTATTATACTCCAACAGGAAGACTCATTCAGAAACCCTATGGTGGTGGGTATGAAGAGTATACAAAAGACCTTATCAACAGGTATAATTCAGGAGAATTATCTCATAGGGATAGCATTCATTTCCCGGAATCTCAAAAATTCAAAACATTAAAGAATCATAGGATTGTTTATGGTGGAGGTGGTATAATGCCGGACTTTTTCATTCCTATTGATACAAATGATAATTCTGGTTACTTGAGGAAAGTCATTAACCAGGGAATATTAAATCGTTTCATTCTCGAATATGTAGATCTTAACAGGGGAATTATAAAAAATAAATATGCTTCCTTTTCAGATTTTCGCAGTAATTACGAGGTTTCTAAAGAATTATTGACAGAATTATCAGGTTATGCAGAAAAAAATGAATTACCAAAAAACGAGGAGGAATTCGAGAGATCGAAAGAACGCTTGAAACAATTGATGAAGGCGTATATAGCTAGGGATGTTTGGGGAACCAGTGAATTCTTTGAAATCATTAACATCAATGATCCTTCGTTTAATAAGGCATTGGAGGTTTTAACCAACGAGGACCTGTATAAATTAAAATTAAACAACGGGCAAGATAAAAAATAGCTGGTAATTGAAAAAATTTGATATTATAGCAACAACCCTCAACGGGTTGGAAGAAATAACCGCGGAAGATATAGTTAATCTTGGAGGAGCGGATATCCAAGTAAAAAAAAGGGCTGTTTACTTTACAGGCGATCTTCCACTCTTATACCGGGCCAATTATTGTTTGAATACGACTTTAAAAATATTAATGCCCCTAGAAAAATTTAAAGCTTCCAAGGAAGATACAATATACCAAGTGGTTTATGATATTCCTTGGCATGAATTTTTCGATGTAGATTGTACAATAGCAGTAGAGACCATCGTAAATTCAATGCATTTTAACCATCCCGGTTTCTTAGCCCTGAAAGTAAAAGATGCAATAGTAGACCGTTTTAGGAAAACATACGGGAGAAGACCTAATATTGATACTTCCAGCCCGGATATTTCCATATATCTTCATGTGAATGAGGATATATGCACGATTGGTTTAAATAGTTCAGGGGAATCATTGCATAAGCGAGGTTATCGTTTAGGTCAAAATGAGGCACCTATTAATGA
>CAZOSQ010000022.1:0-14314 GCA_964582245.1 uncultured Bacteroidales bacterium
GATAGATTCAACATCTTTGATTTTATTTTCAGCTAATTTATCCCATGGCCTTAATGGTAAAGCTTCCCTATATTTTTCAATGGCCTTAGAATATTCTGCCATTTTTACGAGATAATCACCCTCTTTTAATATTTCATAGTATTTTTCGATTAAACAATGTTCAATTTTATCTTTTAAATTCATCATCTTATTTCCCATTGCAGTTGCATGAGATTCGATTGGTTCAAAATCCTTTATTCTTTCACTATAGATGATTTTAACCACGGGTTCTTCCAAGATAGATAGGTCAGTTTTTTCACAAGATTTAAATAATTCAATGGATAAACCGATACCCCATATGCCGGATGAATGTTTAGGCAGATTGGTATTAAAGTAAATATACTTGTAAACAAAATCTTCTTTATAGAGTTTTATCTTGTATTCTTTTGCATAATCAAGTTTTAGACTTATTCCCCCTTTTGCATCGCTTTTGATTTGTTTAATAACGGTATTATTACCATGGTAATAGATATTGACTAAAACATCGGGTAGGGGGGATTGTTCGTGTTCAACAAGGATATCAAGTTTAATATAATCGCCAGGTTGACCAGTCAAAATTTTAAAAAGAAGTAAAAAGTTGAATACAAGGCAAAACTTCCTAAATGTATCCATACACATTTTAGTAATTTATAATTGAAAGGGGTTTAGCTATAGTTTTATTTTCCCCGGTAACCTGCAAGATGTATAAGCCTGTTTTTATACCGGTAACATCCAATTTTACCAGTTGATCGGGTGCATAATAAGCATGTTCTAACAAAACTTTCCCGGATACATCAAATAATTTAAGGTTTAAGGTTTTACCGAATGGTTCGGATGATTGTACATACACTTGTTCATTTGCTGGGTTCGGGTAAATATTAATCTTACCCGCGAAATGTGGGTGATTTGGTATTTGTTCTTCTATATTAGTCAAAAGTTTTCCGCATACAATTACTTCCATATCAAGAGAAATAGCAAGCTTATCTTCCGAGTAATCTCTTATAGAAACCCAACCTGTATCAGTTAAAAAGTAAAAGGTATTTATCCCGGTTCCTCCTCGATCTTGGGAATGATATAAGGCAAATCTATTTGAATCGTTATAAGATAATTCATAACCGACAAAAAAGGTATCTAAAGGAAAATCAAATTGGCCTAAATCGATATAATTTTTAGAAGAATCTTCCAGGGTGCCGTAAGGGATTGCTTTTGAAAATGCTTGATTCCCAGGTTTAGAATTTCCTTCCCAGATTTTAAAAATTATTTTAGTCGTATCATTTACGGCTTTTGCTTTAGCAATATTCACATATATCCCCGAAATGGTATCCGTTTCTTTCTTAATAAATTTTTCCGCGTAAGTTGTAATAGAATCAGAGTTATGGCCGGTCCAGTATCCCCAAGTTCCTTCATGGTTATACAATAATATTTCTTCTTCAGTATCTATATTGCCCACTAACTCGCAATTAGGAGCCACCTGGCTATATGGATCAAAGCCATCTAAGACAAGTAATCCGGTATTAATAGGGTCAAGCCATGTTTCCAGGTAAGTGGATTCAAATATATTGTATTTATCCCAGGCTGTATTGAAACGGAAAAAATAATCATTTATAGGATTTATACAATCAGCATCACCACCGGTTAAACCTCCTATTACCCGGTGGTTTTGATCAAATAAGGCTGCACCTGAAGATCCCCCCTCTGTTGTACCTGCTTCCCAGTCAAATATTCTTAAAAAAGCATCTTTATCAAGCCCGGGGTCATAAGGATAAGAAGATATTGCAGGGGCATCTGTGTCGATAGTTATTTTTTTTACATCACCTTGGGGATGGTGGATGGTTACCGTGGATGTTGGTATTGGAGAGTCTTTTGCATTCCAACCGGCAAAGTAGGGCCTGAAAGATTGAGGGATTTTTGAAGATAATTGTACCAGGGAAAAATCTAAACTATATTTCGTGGCCAACAACGAGGACCCGGAAATGGAATTGTTTAAATTTCCTTCCCCATTATTACAATCCTTACTTTCATAATTAAAATAGAAAATGGTTTTACTAGCTCTTGAACTGCTGTTAATACAATGATTGGCCGTTAAAATATAAGGATTAGCATTAAAAGATGTATTGTTCACCAAGGTCCCCGAACATGTTTCGAATCCGTTAATAATCATACGACAAACAGCCCTTTTTTCGTTTTGCCATGGATCACCGGGTGGACAAGCAATATTGATGTTACAGGCACCTGCTTCCACTTGATCACTTTTATTGCCCATGATTTTGAAAATATTTTTATAATCATGAGCCACTTGTGTTAGCCTTAATGCGCCATACTCCTCTAAACCAGGAGGAATATTCAGTTCCACGATAAGCTTGTCACCAGGTACCGGGCTAACAGGCAAGATTCCGGGTGATTTATTGCTTAATCCCGTGAAGGCACCGCGTACAACATTTTTTTCAGCATTATAGATATAAAGGTGTGCACCATCATTGAGCATATATTCTCCAAAAATGACATTTAATGAATAAGCTCCCGGTGATTCTAAGCTTAATCTCCATATTTTTTCACCGGTTTTCAAGGTATCCCATATCCCGGAATTATTAGGTGTAAAATCTAATCTTACGGGAATGGCAAATTGAAATGGTTTCATTTTGTTATCATGTACACATTCCTGGGATTTGAGCCTCATTTCATTGATTTTTATCTTGACAACTGGGAGGGGGGATAAGGTTTCATCTTCTTTAAAACTAGCAGGAATTTTATCATGAGGTGATTGAGCTAAAACACTCAAGTAAAAAGAGTAACATGTAAAAAGAAATAATATTTTTTTCATTTATAAATAAGAATTTTATAAAATCTATAAAATGATTTAACGGTAATTTTTAAATAATTGTTCCTTTAATAAAAAAAAATAAATGTCATAAACAACACGTTAAAATGATAAGAATTCTAATAGATCAAAATTATAAAAAAAATTAATACCTACTTAAAAAAAACAGGTATTTCCATATTCCAGGAACTAAATTCTAATTGATTAAAAAGTTGATGAAAATTTATTCTGTTCCTGGAGATATTTTATTAAGCCAAACATGTTTTGGGAAAATTACAAGGAACCAAAAAGTGATTTTTATAATGGTAGAATTTTGGTTATCTTTGGAAACTTTATTCGAAAACAATGGATATTGAAACAGCTAGGACAAAGGCAATAGAACTTAGAAAACAGTTGAACGAGCATAATTATAAATATTACGTGCTTTCTATGCCTGAAATTAGTGATTTTGAGTATGACATGCTGATGAAAGAGTTAGCGGGACTCGAAAATGAATTCCCGACAATTTCTGATGAGACATCACCCACGCGAAGGGTTGGAAGTGATATTTCAACAGAATTTGAACAAGTGGAACATAAATATCCCATGCTTTCGCTTGGAAACACCTATTCAAGGGAGGAGCTTTCAGAGTTTGACAAGAGGGTTCAAAAATCCATTGGAAATGACTATGAATACGTATGTGAACTAAAATATGATGGAGTTTCCATTAGTTTAACCTATATAGATGGAAAATTAAAATCCGCGGTAACACGCGGGGACGGTGTTAGGGGGGATGATGTAACCAAAAATGTATTGACCATCAAGAGTATTCCCATGGTTCTCAGGGGAACAGGATATCCGCGGGAATTTATTACACGAGGTGAAATATTCCTGGCAAGGGCAGGGTTTCAAAAATTGAATGAGGAAAAAATTGAAAGGAATGAATTACCTTTTGCAAACCCGAGAAATGCAGCCTCCGGGACGTTAAAGTTAAAACAAAGTTCAATGGTAGCAAGGCGACCCCTTGATTGTTTTCTGTACTATTTACTGGGCGAGAACCTTCCTTATGACAACCACTATCAAAATTTAGAAAAATGTAAAGAATGGGGATTTAAAGTGCCGGATACTATTATGTTATGTAAAAATATTCATGAAGTTTTTGATTATATTGATCATTGGGAGAACCTGAAGGCGGACTTACCTTATGACATAGATGGTATCGTGGTAAAAATTAATTCTTACAGTCAACGAGAACGATTGGGTTTTACATCAAAAACACCACGATGGGCCATTTCTTTTAAATACAAGGCAGAACAAGCCGAAACAACCTTGTTATCCATTGATTATCAAGTAGGTAGAACCGGAGCGGTTACTCCTGTTGCCAACTTGGAACCTGTTCAATTAGCAGGAACAGTTGTTAAACGCGCCTCTGTTCATAACGAGGATCAATTAAAACTATTGGATGTAAGGATTTATGATAAAGTTTATGTTGAAAAAGGTGGTGAGATCATTCCGAAAATTGTAGGTGTTGATAAATCAAGACGTATTCCCGGTAGCATCCCGGTTCAATTCATAACAAGTTGCCCTGCTTGTGGCAGCCTTTTAAAACGCTCAGAAGGCGAAGCGAAACATTATTGTCCCAATGAGACCGGATGTCCTCCCCAGTTGAAAGGTAAAATAGAACACTTTGTAAGCCGGAGAGCCATGAATATTGGTGTAGCAGAAGCCACAGTAGATACCTTGTTCAACAAGGGGTTGATACATGATTATGCTGATTTATATTTCTTGAAAAAAGAACAAATTTTAGAACTTGATCGTTTTGGTGAAAAATCTGCTGAAAACATGATTAAGTCAATAGAAAAATCTAAACAAGTTCCTTTTCCAAGGGTACTTTATGCTATAGGTACCCGATATGTCGGGGAAACAGTAGCAAAGAAATTAGCTTTACATTTCAAAACCTTGGATAATATTATGAATGCTTCTTATGAGAAGTTAATATCCGTGGATGAAATAGGAGATCGAATTGCTTTAAGTATACTGGAGTTTTATCAAGAGGATAAAAACAGGAAAGTTATTGATAAATTGAAAAAAGCTGGAGTAAAACTTGAACTTGAAGAGGAAAAAGCTCCTACTTCTTCTGTTTTACAAGGAAAAAATATCGTTATTTCTGGAACATTCTCCAAACATTCCAGGGATGAATTAAAAGATTTAATAGAATTACACGGGGGTAAAAACATCAGTTCAGTTTCAAAGAACACTGATTACCTGTTGGGAGGAGAAGGAATTGGCCCTTCAAAACTTGAAAAAGTAAAGACCCTGAATATAAAAATTATAACTGAAGATGATTTTCTCAAAATGATTGGATTATCTTGAAAAAATAATGACTGGCCGGATCTACCCGGGGATAACCCCTTCTTTGGAGTTCACGCCGGTTTAAGTAAATTGAGCAAATAAACATGGGGAATATTAGAGAGAAAATAGGATATTTTATGCTCCGGAGGAAATTGAAAACGGGGAAAAGAAAGAAGGAAGTAATCAACCTCGAGGAAGCAAAAAAAGTGGGAATTGTTTTCAATGCCACGGACGAAATTGTCTTTGAATTGATAAAAAAATTTAGTAAAAGCCTTGTCTCTAAAGGTATAGAAGTATATTCTATCGGATTCGTGGACCAGGATAAATTAATTGATCATTACCTGTACAGGAAAGGGTTTATTTTTTTTACAAAAAAGCAAATAAACTGGTATATGAAACCGGTTAACGAGGAAATTGAAAGTTTTATACGTAAGGAATTTGATATTTTAATTGATTTAACCCTGCAAGAAAATTTCCCCCTAAAATATATTGTAGCATTATCTAAAGCTAAATTTAAAGTAGGAAGGCTTATAGAGGGAGATTATATTCATGATATGATGATAGATATTAACAAGGAGATTAAAATACAAAAAGAAATTAGGATGGAAGTGAATTCAAATAACCATAATGATAATCAAAAAAGGCCATATAATAAACTGGTTGATAAAAAAGTAACGGATGAACTTTCATTACATTTTTTAATTGAACAAACTCAACATTATTTATCACGAATTAACAAAGATTTTGTAACTTTATCCTAATTATTTAGACTCTTCTTATCAAAAATATAAACTAATTTTCTTTTTATGTTACCATAAAAAAGTATTAGTTTAGCAATAATAAAATGGTATTTGTATGGATCAAAAAAAATTAAAAGGAACCGGGGTAGCGATTGTAACTCCTTTCAGAAATGATGGAAGTATTGATTTTAAATCTTTAGACAAATTAATCGATCATCTTCTTGTAAATGGAATTGATTACCTGGTTGTTCTTGGTACAACGGGCGAATCTGTAACCCAGAGCAGGGATGAAGCTTGCGCTATTATTAATTTTGTCAAAGACAAGGTCGAGCAACAGGTTCCCATTGTTATAGGTATTGGTGGAAATAATACGCAGCAAGTAGTAAATGTAATACACGATACAGATTTTGATGGAATAGATGCTGTATTGTCTGTATCACCATATTACAACAAGCCTACCCAAGAAGGTATTTACCAGCATTATAAGGAAATTGCGAGTGTTTGTCCAGTACCGGTAATTTTGTATAACGTGCCCGGAAGGACAGGGTCTAATATTTGTGCAAAAACAACCTTGAAACTTGCCAATGATTTTTCAAATATTGTGGCTATAAAAGAAGCTTCGGGCGATTTTCAACAAATTACACAAATTTTACGGGATAAACCTGCAGATTTCTTGGTTATCTCCGGGGATGATGGTTTAACTTTACCCATGTTGTCGTTGGGAGCTTCTGGAGTTATTTCGGTGATTGCAAATGCTTTTCCAAGGCATTTCTCCCAAATGGTTAATTTGGCACTCAATAACGAGTTTGAGGAAGCAAGAAAAATTCATTTAGATTTGTCTGAATTGGTGATATCATTATTCCAAGAAGGTAATCCCGGGGGTGTTAATGCTGCATTAGAAATAATGAATATAACTACTGCTAACCTTCGTTTACCATTGGTTCCGATCAGCAAGGAGTTATACAAAAAAATTGAAACCCAAATTAATAATGTTCCAGCAATTAAAGGTGTTTTTTCACAAAGTGCTTGATAAATAGTATAAAATATAAAATAAAAAAATCCCGGCTTCCCGGGATTTTTTTATTTTATATCCATCTATTGCTAAAAAGCTATGTTTATTGTAAAAAATCCTAAATTTAAACAGCAACTTTACCGTGACAATTTTTATATTTTCTTCCACTTCCACAAGGACATAGTTCGTTTCGTCCTACTTTTTTCTCTTTTCGAACAGGATGCGCCTTTTGATCCTTTTGATCCTGTGGATTGGATTGTCCATTACCTTGACCGTAAGAGGAAGAATTTGAAAATTCAGATTTTTTTTCTTCAAACTTACTCAAATCTAATTTGCGAGGACCTTGTGCTTTTTGAACCTGGCTAGAATCACGAATGGGAATATGCCCTTTCATGAGGGTAGCTACAACATTTTTATTAACCTTATCAATCATGGTCTTGAACAAGTCAAATGACTCAAACTTATAGATAAGCAATGGGTCTTTTTGTTCGTATGAAGCACTTTGAACGGATTGTTTAAGATCGTCCATTTCCCTAAGATGTTCCTTCCACGAATCATCAATAGTGGCTAAAATAGTTGATTTTTCAAAGGATACAGTCAACTCTTTCCCCCCTGTTTGATATGATTTTTCTAAATTGGTTAGGACGTTGAATACTCTTTGTCCATCAGATATGGGAACAACAATATTTTCGTAGACTTTGGATTGATTTTCGTAAACATCCTTAATGACTGGAAAAGCTTGTTGTGCAATGGTTTCTTGTTTTCTCTTGTAACGCTCCAAAACAACCCTGTAAATTTTTTCAGTTAGCTCGTTAACTGACAATTGAAGGTATTCAGCTTGGTCAAAAGGAGGTTCTATAGACATGGTTCTTATAAGGTCGAAACTAAATTCCTCGAAATCTGATATTCCATGGTGAGAGATCATGATACTTTCGCAGACATCATACATCATATTAGCAATATCCACGGCAAGCCTTTCGCCAAATAAAGCATGACGTCTTTTCTTGTAGATTACCTCCCTTTGAGAATTCATGACATCATCGTATTCCAACAATCTTTTACGAATACCAAAGTTATTTTCCTCTACTTTTTTCTGTGCTCTTTCAATAGAGCGGGAAATCATGGAATGTTGAATAACTTCACCTTCTTTCAAACCCATTCGATCCATTAAACCGGCAATTCTTTCGGATCCAAATAGCCGCAACAAATCATCTTCGAGGGATACAAAAAATTGGGATGACCCCGGGTCTCCTTGACGTCCCGCACGACCCCTTAACTGACGGTCAACACGCCTGGATTCATGTCTTTCTGTACCAATAATGGCTAATCCTCCTGCCTTTTTAACTTCATTAGATAGCTTGATATCAGTACCCCTACCAGCCATATTGGTGGCAATAGTGACTGTCTTTGATTTTCCTGCTTCTGCCACTATATCAGCTTCTCGTTGGTGTAATTTAGCATTCAGGACGTTATGCTTAATGTTCTTGATTTTTAACATCCTGCTAAGAAGTTCAGAAATTTCTACCGAGGTAGTACCTACCAAGATGGGTCTTCCTGCATTTACCAATTCAACTATCTCTTCGATGACAGCATTATATTTTTCTCTTTTTGTCCTGTAAATAAGATCTTCTTCATCATTTCTGACAATAGGACGATTGGTTGGTATAACCACCACGTCCAATTTATATATGTCCCACAATTCTCCTGCTTCGGTTTCGGCAGTACCGGTCATACCGGCTAGCTTATGGTACATACGGAAATAATTTTGTAAGGTAATGGTGGCAAAAGTTTGGGTAGCAGCTTCAACTTTTACCCTTTCTTTTGCTTCAAGAGCTTGGTGCAAGCCATCAGAATATCGCCTTCCCTCCATGATACGGCCTGTTTGCTCGTCCACGATCTTAATTTTGTTATCTATCACCACGTATTCGATGTCTTTCTCAAAAAGCGAATGGGCTTTTAAAAGTTGATTGACGGTATGTACTCTCTCGGATTTTACCGCGTAATCTTGCAGGAGCTGGTCTTTTTTCGCTATTCTTTCTTTTGAAGAGAGGTCGGATTTCTCTAGTTCCGCGATTTCACTTCCTATATCGGGTAAAATGAAAAAATTATGGTCATCCGTGGAGGAGGAGAGCAAGTCTATTCCTTTGTCGGTTAGTTCAATGGAGTGATTTTTTTCGTCAATAACAAAAAACAGGTCATCTGTTACCAGGTGCATGTTCTTGTTATTTTCCTGCATGTAAAAATTTTCCGTTTTAATTAATTGTGATTTAACACCTTCTTCACTTAAGTACTTGATAAGGGGTTTGTTTTTTGGAAGACCCTTATAAGCCCTAAGCAAAAGTTTGTTACCTTCTTCGCGATCTTCTTTTTTCTCGGATGCGGTAAGTTTTTTAGCATCTGCCAATAGTTGGGTTACCAGTTTGCGTTGGGCATTCACCAACATTTCCACGTTAGGGCGCAATTGTTCAAATTGTTGATTATCACCGCGAGGTGTGGGGCCGGATATGATAAGAGGAGTACGCGCATCATCTATTAATACCGAGTCAACCTCGTCGACTATCGAGTAATTATGCCTCCGTTGAACAAGATCCGAAGGACTTATTGACATATTATCCCTCAAGTAATCAAAACCGAATTCGTTGTTGGTTCCGTAAGTTATATCTGCTTGGTATGCCTTTCTTCTTTCTTCAGAATTAGGTTGATGTTTATCAATACAATCCACGGACAATCCATGAAATTCATAGATGGGTCCCATCCATTCGGAGTCACGTTTGGCCAAGTAATCATTCACGGTAACAATATGGACGCCTCTCCCGGTTAAGGCATTTAAAAAGACTGGTAAGGTTGCTACCAATGTTTTACCTTCACCGGTAGCCATTTCTGCAATTTTTCCCTGGTGAAGAACCACACCACCTATTAATTGGACATCATAATGAACCATGTCCCAGGTTATCTCGGTTCCACCAGCTATCCATTTGTTATAATAGCGAACTTTATTGTCTATGATTTCAATACTATCCCTTTTGGCAGCCAATTCACGATCAAAATCCGTGGCAATGGCTTCAATATATTCATTTTCCTTGAAACGCAGGGCAGTTTCTTTTACTATTGAAAAAGCAACCGGTAAAACTTCGTTAAGAATATCCTCGAGTTTATCATCAATTACCTCCTCCAACCGGTCTATTTCCTTATAAATCTCTTCTTTTACATCAACATTAGGTTCATTCTCTATTTTTTCTTTAAGTTTCGTGATCTCTTCTTTTTCCTCCTTCACGTGGTTTTTAATAATTTCCTTTAACTCTAGGGTTTTAGCTCGTAATTCGTCATCGGTCAGGCCAATAATTTTTTCATATTCTGCTTTTATTTTTTCTACTGTTGGTTGTATAGCTGCTATATCCCTTTCGTATTTATTTCCTAAAAAGGTGCTAAGAATTTTATTGATTATACTCATTATATGAACATTTATTGATAAAACCTGTTATATTGAACCCAACAAAATTAACTATATTATATGATAATTTATAATATGGGTTTCTTATTTGTTAAATTTATTTTTGTTAACGTGTAAAAAGTATAATTTATTACCGTGAATAATGATACTTTGGCTGAACTAAGTTTTATTTAAATGTTTTTTTAAATGTAAATTATATCAATGGGTTAACAAATTGCATTGTATGGATATGGTAGGATTTTATTTTCTTGAAACCTTAACTTGTCTTATCTTCTAAAACCTTGTTGTTTCAAGAAAAATCCCGGGCATAATGTTTAAAATTATGAGACAAAAAATATCTTGGGTTTTACTTAATCCCGGGACGTCCGGGGAACTCCGGGGAACTCCGGGGAAATATACGAACAAAACTGCCAGGTAAACGTATTTAATGGAGAAAATTATTATTTTTGATTAAAAGATTTAAGATATAAATGGAATAGCCTTCATGTTTTGCAAGCATTATCATGGACGTACCAAGCTAATGCGAGTTCTGTATGTAACAGGATAATTACATGAGTGTTTACCCGGTAAAATATGGGGTAGCTACCAGGCCTTAATATTAAAAATTAGTACGGATGAAAAAATTTCTTTTTATTTTTATTTTCCCATGCATTATTTCGTTGGCATATTCTCAAACAACCATAGAATATGCTCCCTTGAACCCGAAATATGTAGAATTCATGGAAGCCCAAGCTTATAAAGCCGGTAATTTACCCGGGGATTATGGATTACTCCCAATGCCCATCATGATAAATCATAAAAATCACTCGATAGATGATCGTAAAAAAAGTAATTTCCCAATCCGTTACGATTTGCGAGAAGAGGGATTTGTAACTTCCGTCAAAGACCAGGGAAATGGAAATTTTGGGGGAAATTGCTGGAGTTTTTCAACCATGGGAGCCATTGAATCCAACTGGCTTGTCAATGGGTATGGATCCTATGATTTATCCGAGCAAAATATTTCCAAGTGCCATGGTTTTGAGTGGGGATATGGAGAAGGGGGCAACAGGGCTCTCTCCTTGGCCTATATAACCCGCCTGGATGGCCCGGTTGCTGAACAAGATGATGTTTACGACACGAATGATAGTTTAGGATGTAAAGAAGGGCTTGTTCCAGTGGCATATGTGACCGATGCTATTTATGTAAATCATCAGCAAGATGTTTTAAAACAGGCTCTCATGGATCATGGGGGAATATATGTAAGCATGCGTTGGGAAAGAGATCCATATTTTTCTGAATCAGATAATACATATTATTATGGTGGCATAGAAAACGAAAATCATGCTGTTTTACTAGTGGGTTGGGATGATGAAAAAAAGACTGCTGGGGGAGTAGGGGCATGGATTTGTAAAAATCAATGGAAAACCGAATTCGCCGACAGTGGTTATTTCTATATTTCCTATAATGACACACG
The DNA here is from genome assembly GCA_964582245.1 of uncultured Bacteroidales bacterium. Lineage (GTDB taxonomy): Bacteria > Bacteroidota > Bacteroidia > Bacteroidales > CAZOSQ01 > CAZOSQ01. Next base: position 11,824 of record CAZOSQ010000022.1, read on the forward strand.
AATTGCCGAAGAGGCATTGTATTTCCCAAAAAGATTAGAAGTTTCAGAGATAGATACTTTATATATGTATGATGAATTAGGGCCACTAAGCAGCATAGGATTTAAAGATAATACCGCTTACGGCCTCGTGAAGTTTGAAGCTGATGGAAAACAGTTTATCCATAGGATAGGAACTTTTATTAACACGGATCTTTCTGTAATAGATATTGAGATATATGATGATTTTGATGGTCAATTGAGCAACAAAATAGCAGGGGTAAAAAATATAGGGGTTGAATTCGCAGGGTTTCACACATTTGATGTGCCTGCCGTGGTGGAAGATGATTTTTACGTGAAAGTGAGATATTTTACACCGGGTTCCAAAACACCGATACCTGTTGAAACAACTTTTCAACAATCTGCTTCTTTCGTAAAGCCTGTGATAGAGGAAAAAGGAAAGCAATGGGTCAGTAGTTCTGGTACATTTTGGAATGCTGCTGATAAGAGTAAGGAAGAGTATGCTTTTGATCTTTCCATAAGGGCTTATGTGAGTAAAAAATCTCCCGTGGCTTTTTTTTCCAGTGATAAGAAAAAGGTATGTAAGGATGGAGGAAAGGTCACTTTTACCAATTATTCCTTTGGCAATTTAGATAGTTTGAAGTGGGATTTTGGTCAAGATGCAATACCCGCCTCTGCAACAGATACAGTTGTTCCCGATACCCTTCCTATCTCCCATCAAGTAAGTTACAGCAGCAGTGGATATAAAACCATCTCGTGTGTCGCATTCTCTGGAGGTATAGCCGATACCTTGATTAGAAAGAATTACGTCGAGGTCGGTGAACAAATTGATGTCATTACCGGGTATAACGAAATAGAAGTAAGAATTGCTGAAAGTTTTACCATAGATGCATCAGGTGCAGATTCTTATACTTGGTTCATAGGGCCAGATACCATTTCACGGGAAAATTCTTTTTCCAGGATTGAAGTTTTTGAAGGACAATATAAACTTCACGTGAAAGGGCAGCAGGGGAGTTGCCAAGATTATGATAGCGTGAATATAAAAATCGTTAAAAGACCCCTGAATGATCAAGTTTGCCAAGCGATTGATCTTGATTATGGTGAAAATGGGCCATTCAATAATGCTAATGGTACGGTGCAAGATAATGAACCGACTCCTCCCGAAGATGGTTGCTTATCTCCAATGTCATGGTGTAAGGAAGGCGGTTTACATAACAGTGTTTGGTTCAAGTTTAAAGCCCTCGAGACAAGTAAGATGAGCCTGGAAACTTCAGGTATTGATGTCCAGGTTGCCGTCTACGATGCAGACAGTTGTGAAGGAATCTTAAACAATAATTTCACGATGTTGGCAGCAAATGATGATATAGGTTTAAATACAAAGGATGCCCGTATACAAGAAATACCAGGGTTAGTGCCGGGAAAATATTACTGGATTCAAGTAGATGGCAGCCATGGTGGAGATACTGGACAGTTTTACATTAATTTATCCCAATTTCCTTATAACTTGGAAGAATTCCCTGATGATAACTACTTATCAGTATATCCTAATCCTTCAACAGGAATTCTTAATGTAATGCTAAAGGAACAAGCAAGAAACGTGAAAGTAAATCTTTTTGATACCAAGGGAATAAAAGTTTTAACCCAGGTTTACCCGGGGTTCCATGATTCATTTAATGAAACTTTATACTTGACTGGCTTGAAAGCTGGAATGTATTTTTTGCAGGTACTTACGGATAATAATTCTTATAAAAAATTAATCCTGGTGATGAATAAAAAATAACATAGGATCAATTCCAGGTAAACTGGTGTCTTGTCAATGATAAAGCGTCCTGGCGTTTCAGCCACTACGCCGGGTTGAAGGTAAATCCGATGCGCTTTAATACATGTGACGCGTCACTAGTGTGACACATCGCTTGTAATATTATACTAAATGCTGCTTCTAATAAAGAATATTGTCGCATTTTTACCCGAACGATAATCAATTATTCATTGGGTTGATTTTATTTGGCAAGTAAAACTCTTACCATTCAGTGACAATTAATCCAGCCAACCTATAAAGTTCAAGTTCTGATAGTTTTGCGCTAATTCGAAGTTCTTTTATCCTCAAAATTGCACGCAGTAAATTTAGTTGTGATTGCCTAAATTCTGTACTTGTAATTATTCCAGTTTGATAGGCTTCCTTACTTCTTTGGAAATTTAAACTGGCAGTTTCCACGTCATCTTCAGAAATATTTAGAAGAAAGAGATTGTTCTCGTAATTGTTATACGCATTCAAAACATTTTTTCTTACTTCGTGCTTGGCATTTTGGTACCTCTCCTTGCTTGACAAAACGGCCACCCTAGCATTTTCTATCTTTATAGCTTGTTGTCTCCCGGAAAAAATATTATAGCTAAAATTAATCCCTCCCTGAAACACGGCGGTTCTCTGCAAAGATAGGAAACTTGCTTCATTTTCACTTCTTGAATCCTGGTATGAAGTCGATAAATCTAAACG
>CAZOSQ010000022.1:14324-16660 GCA_964582245.1 uncultured Bacteroidales bacterium
TAAGGAGACCATGAGTTCCAGGTTCCTGTCCCATCATTACCATCTAGTGTCGTTTCATGTTTTGGAGGGTTACAATCGCATTAACAAGATTAATACTATCAGTATTTAATTCTACCTTGGCATTTAAAACTTCCAATACATTAGCAATTCCAACCACGTACTTGGTTTTAACCCTTTGCAATCTTTCAAAAGATACTTCAACAGCTAGCTGGTTGATAGAAACATTTTCCTTTATTCGTGCAGTTTCCAAGTATGTGTTCATAACCTGTAAAATGGTACCCTCTAAAGTAAGTCTTGCACGTAAATCGCCTGTTGTACCCAAATTTTTTAAACTCCTGTACATGTAATATTTACCTAATCCACCGAAAATATTATAATTTAGGGTTGCGGAAGCATTTAAAGTTGATGATTGCGCCCCTTCCCGATCAATTGGAGGTTGCTGGGGGAGTGCAAATTCCATTCTTGTATTGTTGATTTGAACTTGATACCCCCCATTTAAAGAGAGAGAAGGGTACAATCCAGCATTTCCGGCCGTAGCCCTGTTCTTAGCAATGTCGGCTTCATTCCTGGCGATTATGATATCGGGATTTTCTTCCAGTGCCTTGTTAACAGCTTCATCCAAGGTTAAAATAACCGTATCTTTTTGACCTGACACCTGTGATAGGATGGTGAAAAACAAGGCTATAATTGATATTTTCCTTTTACTCTTCATCCTTTTCATTATTTTTTAATTCCCTTACAGCTCTTTCCATCATTTCCGGGGTTGGTTTTTTCCCGGTAAATAACCAATAGGCATAAACCTTGGATCTATTGAACAAGATAAGCAGTAAAGGTAAAAGTGTTGAAATTAAGAAAGATCCTACCATTAACCCGTAAGCAACTGTTATGGCCATCGGCTTTAGAAATTGAGCTTGAATACTTGGTTCCACGATCAAGGGTCCTAATCCCGCTGCAGTGGTAATTGTAGTAAGTACCAAGGGGCGAAAACGACTAAGTCCTGTATTTATTACCGCGTTATCATATTTTATCCCGGCTTTTAATTCTTGGTTTAGCGTATTGATGAAAACCAATCCGTCATTAAACAGGATACCAATGAGGGCGATAAAACCCATTAAAGAAAGCAGGCTAAGGGGCAGGCCGTGTATCCCGTGACCCCATATGGCACCAATTAAACCGAAAGGAATCATGATTAACAATGCGAATGTTTGACTGTATGAACGGAAAGTAATCACGAGAATGAAAAACATGATTAGTAAAAATACAGGTGCAACTTTCATGCTAGACCCTAATAGTTTTCTTGATTGTCTCACCTGGCCCTCGAAGGTATAATTTACCCCCGGGTACTTGGACATGATGGGAGGTAAAATTTCTTGGTCCAATCTTTGAATTTGATCGGGTGCTGAAATACTCGTATTGGCAACATCAGCCTCAATCCTTATTTCTCTTTTCCCATCTTTATGGGTAATGGCCAGCAATCCCTTTTTATCTTCCAGGTTGGCTATTGTTCCTAGAGGATATTCTCCCTCCCGGGTACGAATTCGCATCCTTTTAAGATCCTCTATGTCTTTCCTGTTTTCAATATCATATTTAACCCATACCCTAACTTCATTGGTTCCTATTTGCAGACGTTGAGACTCATAACCAAAAAATCCATTTCGTATTTGCCCTATTACCTGTAACAGGTTAAGACCAAGCAATCGTCCCTTAGTGGAAAGATTCACTTCTATTTCCGGCTGATCTTCCTGGTCATTATCTGATATATCCCTAATGGTTTCCATATCTTGCAAAGCCCCTTTTATTTCCTTTTTAGCATCACGTAAACGTTCGTAATTCCGCCCGGATATGGAAATGGATATCGGTTTGCCAAATGGAGAACGGGTTTCAAAAGTAAGTTTCCTGGCCCCGGCAATGGTTCCTACTTTTTCCCTAAGATCTGATACGACCTCGAAACTTGAAATATTTCTTTCTTCCGCGGGAACCAGGTATAGTTGTGCCCTAGCTACGTTACTCCCCGGTCCGACTTGTATTTCAAGATCTTGGATTATGTCCCCGGTTACATCAAACTGGTTTTTATATTGATTGTTTAGTTCTTGGACAGTTCCTTTCAATTGCATGATACTTTCTTCCGTCTTTTTATCAGGGGTTCCTGCCGGAAATTCCAGGTTAACAGAAATATCATTTCTTTCTATGTTAGGGAAAAATGCTATGCTAATTAACCATGTCCTGACCATTCCAAAAGTCAGCAACACCAGGGAAAATATCACCAACAAGAAAAAAATCTAGTTGCGCATGCAAAATAGTAAGTTGGGTTGATATAGTTTATCCCGTGCCCCACA
>CAZOSQ010000023.1:0-16635 GCA_964582245.1 uncultured Bacteroidales bacterium
CCCCGGGGATTTCAACACCTAATTTATTATTTAAGCCCATGCTGTATAACCGTTTGAAAAATTTAGATTCATTGGCCCTGTAATTATCATAAATCACCTGTGATATACCAACATTGGAAGACATTTCGAACGCTTCCTTGAGTGATATTTTGCCATGCCCCCCAATTTTCGTATCCGTTAATACCCTATCAAAATATTTAACTTTACCATTTCCAGTGTCAATGGTATCAGAAATATCAATAACACCATCTTCTAAGGCAACTATTAAAGAAATCAGCTTAAAAGTTGAGCCTGGTTCTGAACTTTCGCCAACGGCATAATTGTATGTTTCATAATATCTACCTGTTGTATCCCTAGTTAAATTGGCTATGGCTTTAATTTGACCGGTTTTAACCTCCATCAAAACAGCAGTGCCATGCTCAGCCCCATGTTTTACAAGCTGTTTTCTTAAAGCAGATTCTGCAACATCTTGAAGGTAAACATTGATGGTGGTAACAACGTCTTTACCATCCTCGGGTTCCACCTCATTTTCATCATTAATGGGCATCCAATCACTACCAGAAGTTCTACGCATCAACCTAAACCCTTCCCTTCCCTTCAGGTACTGGTTATAAGCAGCTTCGATACCGACCCCGCGGCCATAAGAAGAATTATAAACATAGCCAACGGTCCTGTAAGCTAACCCACCATGGGGTTTAAACCTCTTGCTATCCTGGACCAAAATTACTCCTCCCTTGTAACGTCCCAATCGAAATATGGGAAATCTTTTCACTTCCTGCAACACGTCATATTTCACGTTTTTCTTTACCAAATGGTATCTTTTCTTTTGTTTCCTTGCCTGGATTAATTCTCTTTTGTATGCAGCGGCTGATTTATCTTTAAAAGTTTTGGAAAGACAAAAACTTAAAGAATCAATGTGTTTATTGAAGATGCTGGATGTTAGACCAGGACATGCCAAATCCATTCGAATATCATAATATGGAACTGATATGGAAAGTAACCGTCCATCTTCTGCTAGTATGTCCCCCCTGTTAGGTTCGATGGCTAATTCTTTCTCACTTTGCCTCATGGCTTTTTGCACGTAAACTTCCCCTTTTTCCAGTTGTAGGTAGAGAATCCTAGCAAGTACAAGAATGGCAAAAATCAGCATAATAAAATATATTACACCCACTCTCCATATTATATCTTTCTTCAGGGACATATTATTTCTTTCTTATCACAATTTTTTTTGGTGGCTCAAGGGACTCTTTTAAATCTATTCCTTTTTCTTTTAATTTTTTAGTTACCTCAGACGGCATGCTATACCTCATGAGTTCCGATGCTGTTGTCACAGTTTCAGCTCTTAACTCCTTCAATTCCCCTTGCAATCCCAGTATTCTCCTAGATACCTTTTCGGCATGATACCTGTTTCCAATATAAATAACCGCTAAGAAAGCCAAGAAAAGAATAAAAGGAAGTTGTTTAACTACCTCTTCCCTTGTTAATAAACTGCCGTCTATGAGTTCACGCCAAATGCCCTTCTTCTGCTTGAACCTTTTCTTTACAGGTTCATCCAGGACAAATTCTACATTTTTTTCTTTGGTAAACATATGTTCCTAAATTTTCTCAGCAATTCTTAACTTGGCGCTTCTGGCCCTTTTATTTCTTTCGACCTCTTTGGAAGAAGGAGTGATAACACTTTTATTCAACATTTTGAAAGGTACCTCAAAATTCCCGTAAAGGTCTTTTTCAATTTCTCCCTCGAATTTCCCCTTTTTCATGAAATTTTTTACCAGGCGGTCTTCTAGGGAATGATAAGATAAAACCACCAAGCGTCCACCAGGTTTCAAGTATTCGGAAGCTTGAACCAGCAATTCTTTCAAGGAATCGACTTCTTTATTTACTTCCATTCTCAGGGCTTGGAAAACTTTTGCAAGTATTTTATTGGGTTTTTCCTTGGGAAGCCAGGGTGAAAGGACTTCCATGAATTCACTAATTTTCAGGATAGGTTTTGCCCCTCTTGCATTTAAAATTAAGCGGGTAATTCGAGAAGCATCTCTTATTTCCCCGTATTCTCTAAAGAGGATTTCCAAGTCTTCCCCCGGATAAGTATTTAAAATATCAGATGCTTTCACCTTGGCTAATTGATTCATTCGCAGGTCCAGGTCTCCTTCAAACCGAAAGGAAAAACCCCTGCCGGGAACATCTACTTGGTGAAATGATATCCCTAAATCAGCTATAATACCATCGACCTGTCTAATCCCGTAAAATTTTAAAAAATTACCCATGAACCTAAAATTTTGCCTGATGAATAAAAATCTATCATCTTCAAAAGCATTTTTTTCAGCATCCTTATCTTGATCAAAAGCTATCAATCTCCCATTTTCCAACCGCTTTAAGATTTCCGCGGAATGCCCGCCACCCCCGAAAGTTACATCCACGTATACACCACCCGGATTTACTTCCAATCCATCTATAGATTCCTTTAATAATGCGGGTTCATGATATTTCATTCCCTTTCTTTTCCTGTTATATTACCACCCATAATTTTCTCAGCCAAATTTGCAAAATCATCACCTCCACCGGAAATATCCTCGTACTTTTCCTTGGACCAGATTTCTATTTTTGTATCCTGCCCCGATAAAACCACGTCCTTATCTATTCCTGCTTGTTCTAACAATCTTTTCGGGATAAGAATCCTGTTACTGCTATCTAGGCTAACCTCTGCAGATCCATTATAAAACCCCCGGATAAATTTATTATGTTCACGGTTATATGGATTTATATTGGCTCGAATGATATCGTTCTGGCGTTGCCATTCTTCCATATTATACAACACCAAACACTCCTCGTAAATATCTTTTTTTACGACAAAATGATCCTGCATAGCAGAGGACATCTGTTTTTTGAATGCTGATGGAAAAAGTACCCTTCCCTTCGCATCCACCTTGCATATATGATCACCAATGAATGTCGTCATCATTTTTAATTAGTTACGTAAAATTAAGCAATTTTTTCCCACTTATCACCACAATTTTACACTTTTTACCATTTTGTTAATAACTTTTTAGGTTGATTGAGAGCATGAATATATATCTTATTCAAGGTAATACCGGGACTGCCTTAAAAATCGGGTTTTTTTATTATCTTCGCATTACATTAAATGGACATGGAAAAAATTTCGATGAAACAAGATACCAGGTTTGATGTAAAGGAAGTTTTCAGGAAAAAGAATCCTAAAGTGGCCAAACTTTTACCCGGGTTTATTTATAATTACATCATAAAAATTGTTCACCAGGACGATTTGAATGATTTTCTTTCCCGGCATGGCCACAAGAAAGGTCTTGACTTCGTGAATGGTGTAATTACTGATTTTAATATTTCATTCCAAATAAATGGAGAAGAAAACATACCCCGGGAACCCAGGTTGATATTTGCTTCAAACCATCCACTAGGCGGATTTGACGGTATTATGCTCATGCACCACCTGGGAAAACATTATAATGATTTGCGGTTTCTTGTAAACGATATCCTTATGAATATCCCAGGTCTAAACAACCTGTTTATTCCCATTAATAAACACGGTAGCCAGGGAAGAGAAAATGCCCGACTGATAGAGGAAATATACGAATCCGATATGCCTGTGTTAACTTTTCCTTTCGGTTTAGTTTCCAGGAGAAAAAATGATGTAATCAAGGACCTGGTTTGGCATAAAAGTTTTATTCAAAAGGCTAAAAAACATAAAAGAAATATCATTCCAGTTCACATTAGTGGCCGGAATAGTAATTTTTTTTACAACCTGTCGAGTTTAAGAAAAAAATTAGGAATAAAAACCAATATAGAAATGTTTTACCTAGTTAATGAAACATACAAGCATAGGGATAAAACTTTTCAAATTTCTTTTGGAAAACCCATACCATATACTCTATTTGATAAAACATATACCGATCAAGAATGGGCTGAAAAAATTAAGGAACATGTTTATGATATCGCGAAAGACATGACCAGGGAGTTTCGTCCCTGATAAAAAAAAATTATCCCGCTATTAACTTATTTTAAAAGTTATGCGTAAGCGGGAGGTAAAATATAAAATTACCCTTACTGTCCGGCTAAATTTTCAAGAAATCTAAAAAAGCTAGATACGTATTGATATAAAAAGGCAGATGTTAATTAAAGGGTAGTTTTTTGCCTTAGAGAAATTCCATTTCACCGGCAGCTGTAGCATAAAAAAAAACTGTTTGAACGTACCATAGGAAAACGAGTTTTTTCGAGTGACACGGATTAGTTTTTTAGGACTTTTCAACAACGACGGGTTTTTCCTGTTGTTAATTTAATAAGGTGCTCACGAGTTCGTCCCAGCTTAGTTGTTTACTTTTTCCACTGCGCTTTCGCCGAAGCTTCAGCGGGGCAAAGCCTGGAGGAAAAAAGAAAATGGACACCCGGTTTTACTCTTCTGAAGCGGTAGCGAAAGAGAGCAAGTGGGCATAAATAGCGGTTCGATTTTTAATCGGACTATTATTAAAAAAATATATTTATTAATTATTTTGAAATTGCTCGATGGAAAAAATCAAATTATATTTAGATTTGCAAATTCTTAAATAATTTTTTCAAAGGATTAATAATTCTTAATTAATTTTGCTTGTTGAAATAAATTGCGCATGAAAGAAATTATACCTCCCGTGGAAAGGGAATTACTGGAAGCTGAATTAACCCGTGATAAGTTTATCCGGACAACTAATAATGGTGGTAACGAATTATATATCATCACCCACCATGATTCTCCCAATGTCATAAAAGAAATAGGCAGGATTCGGGAAATTACTTTCAGAGAGGCTGGTGGTGGAACTGGAAAAGAAGCTGACATTGATCAGTATGATGTAGCAGACACCCCCTACAGGCAGCTTATTGTTTGGGATCCAAAAGAAAAAGAAATTCTCGGGGGATACCGTTTCTTTTATGGAAAAGATGGGGTATCAAACCTAGCTACTGGAAACATTTTTCATTTTTCAGAAGAGTTTATAAAGGATTATTTACCTTACATTATTGAACTTGGCAGATCTTTTGTCCAGCCCCAGTATCAATCAACAGCTAAAAACAAGAAGGCGCTTTATGCCTTAGATAACCTTTGGGACGGTCTTGGGGCGATCGTTGTAGACAACCCGCATATCAAGTACATGTTTGGAAAAGTGACGATGTATAAAAAATATAACGTGGAAGCAAGAAACCACATCTTGTATTTCATGGAAAAACATTTTGGGGATAACAAAGGATTGGTTAAACCTAAAAAACCCCTCGAAACTAACATTGATAGGGACAAAATGAAAAAAATATTTACCGGGAAAAATTTCATGGCAGACTATAAGATTTTATCTCAAAAAGTTAGGGCACTTGGTGAAAATATTCCACCCCTTATTAATGCCTACATGAATTTATCTCCAACAATGAAAACCTTCGGTTCACTTATAAATGAAAGTTTTGGGGGTGTGGAGGAGACAGCTATTATGGTTACTATTAAGGATATATACCCTAGCAAAACCGAAAGGCATATATCAAGTTATATTTCAATTAAAGAAGGATAGTGCCATTCCAATGTCATATCAAGCTTAACCTATCGAGCCAAAACTCGTTCTTTTTACTTTTTACTTCATAAATAAAAGACTCATGTAGCTTTCCCTTCATAGCACCACGGAGAAGGAACAATGGTTATGTTTACTTTTTTTATTTTGTGAAAAACTAAAAGTAACTTTGTCTTGCATGACATCCTATACTTAACATGTCATTAGTTTAAACAGGTAATATCTTGGTTGTACCGGGAAACTTGGTATTTACTTACCTTTTTCATTTCATCCATTTTATAATACATGTTATTAAAAGAGTCAAAAAGTATTTACCAAAAATTAACCCGGTATTAATGTTAATTTAAAAATCTCCTATCGTTTTTTTCCTACATTTATACATGTTCTTTTAAATAAAAAAAATGGATATAAAGAAAAGACCTGTTGACCTTGTAGTTCTTTCCGATATTCACCTCGGGACCCATGGTTGCCAAGCAAAAGATTTATTGATGTACTTGAAAAGCATTGAACCTAAAACCATCGTCCTGAATGGAGATATTATTGACGTGTGGCAATTCAAAAAGAGATACTGGCCAAAGTCACACATGAAAATATTGAAACATCTTATAGGACAGGCTGCTAAAGGGATTAAAATATTTTATATAACGGGGAACCATGACGAAGTATTCAGGAAATTTTCAGGTTTGAAACTAGGTTCACTTCAAATTGTTAATCACCTGACACTTGATCTAGATGGTAAAAAAACATGGTTTTTCCATGGAGATGTTTTTGATGTTCTAATGAAAAACTCCAAATGGCTCATGAAGATTGGAGCCATTGGATACGATTTTCTTATCTTCCTGAATATCTTTATAAATTCAGTCACTAGGATCTTTGGCAAAGGAAAGATCTCCCTTTCGAAAAAAATTAAAGAAAACGTCAAAAAAAGTCTCAAGTACATAAATGATTTCGAAGAATCGGCAGCTAAAATTGCCATAAAAGAGGGATATGACAATATTGTATGCGGTCATGTGCATCAAGCCCAAATGAGAAGAATAAAAATGGCACATGGAGAAATAAATTACATGAACCCGGGTGATTGGATAGAAAATTTAACTTCTCTTGAATACCACGAAAAACAATGGAAAATTATGTATTTTATGGATGAGTATCTTGGTAAGGTAGAAGAAACCATGCAGGAAATAGCCTTGGAAGACCTGGGAAATAAAGAAATTTTTCAAGCTATCATGCAAGAACTAACATGTTATGGATCTATAGCATAAAAAACAGCCAGCACTTCTCTCCAATCCCCCTCAAATATCCCTCGTGCTGGCTGAAACCCTATTCCTCCTATAAATCCTCTTCTTAATCGAATTTTACTAATACTTCCCTGATTTTTTCCTTGTTTATTTTTGACTTGGAAATAAAATTTTTTGCCCCGGCCTCAATAATATTTATTAAATATTGCTCATCAGAATGAAACGAAACCGCTATTACTTTTATATCTCTAAATTCAGATGTAACCATTCTAGTAGCATCAATGCCATTCATCCTTGGCATTTCAATATCCATGAAAATCACGTCTATTTGCTGCTTATTTAAAATATCTAAACATTCTATTCCATCATTGGCAATAAAAATGGAATCTAGTATATCACAACAGCTAGTTTCTAGTAAAAATCTCATTGCCTTCAAAAAATGCTTATTATCGTCAACCAGTAAAACATTTAATTTTCTAGTCATCACACGCCATTAAAGTTCGTGAATAAATAAAAAAATCTTTTCGCTTTTTCCATTTGGTGGATCTCCTGGTTTTAGGCAGTAATTTCTTCCAGTTTTTTCCAGAAATCTTTAAAAAAAAAATAGCCGTGACATAATACCCCCCTATGATAAAAAATGCACGGCTATTTTTAAAATAAACTTAAGTTAGCATAAGGAAAATACTCGTTTATCCTTATTTTTTTAATCCGTTTAAAAACTAAAACCTATTGTAAATATAAGGTAAGTATATAGAAATAAAATACCTGAATCTACGCATTTGGTATGTGGTAAAATACCCATTCAAACTTAGTAAATATACTTGATGACCAATAATAGAGGATATAATATCTCAAATTTTATAAAGATTGTGTTTAATTGCATATACAACCAAGTTTATAGAATTTGTAGATTTTGTTTTTTGAAGAAGATTGGCCCTATGCCTTTCTACCGTTCTATGACTTATGAATAACTTTTCGGAAATTTCATAATTAGAATATCCTTGACAAATAAAACCTAACACTTCTTTTTCTCGTTTGGAAATTTCTACCGGGGGATGAACAGATTTTTCTTTTATAAATTTCAAAAGGAGCGATGGCGAAAAAAATGTGCCACCCGACAATACTTTTTGAACCGCAGTTTTAAATTCATCATTGTCGGCATCTTTTAATAAAAAACCCCTAATACCTAAATTAATCATCGTGGTGTAATATACATCATCTCCAAACATGGTTAAGACAAGTATTTTTAAATCGGGGTATAGATCTAAGGCTTTCTTAGTAGTTTCTACGCCATTTAAAACTGGCATATTAATATCTAAAAGCAACAATGATGGTTTATAATTTTTCAAAATATCCATGCATTCCTGTCCGTTTGAAGCCTCCGCAATAACCTCCACGTTATTTATAGTTTCTAAAATAAATTTTAATCCACCGCGAAACAACCTGTGGTCATCAACAATAATAATAGTTTGCTTTACCTCTTTCTCCTTTGTCATTTTAGGGTTTTTTATTTGTTTTATTTGTTGGATATGTTCCTTGAATAATAGCTTTGCCAGTTTTTTTGTTGAATCAATCTTCCAAGGGTACAGTCATAAAAAAACTAAACCCGTTCCTTTTATTTTTATCAATATAAAACTTTCCATTTAATGAATCAACCCTATTCTTTATATTAAAGAATCCCATGCCTTCGATGTCTTCTTTTCCCGGGTCAACTCCAATACCATTATCATGATATTCTATTAATAGAACGTCATTTTTTTGAAGAAGTTTGATAAAAATGAAGGAAGCACGAGCATGCTTAATAGTATTATTCACCAATTCCTTTATGATTCTATATAAATTTTTTTCTAGGTTATGGTCAAAACGAATTTCTTTTAATTCATCATGGTCAAATTTAATTTCAAGATTACCCCTTACCTTGTAAAGGTATGAATTTAAAGCTGATATCAACCCGTAATTCATAAGTATGTGAGGACTTAAATCATTAGATATTTGCCGGGTAGTTTGAATAGCTTCTTTGATTATTTCACTAGCCTCGTTTACCACGAATTTCTGTTTACCCGGGTTAGAAATATCATGAAGAGAATTAATATACATTTTGATGCTTGATAATAGCGGGCCGAGATCATCATGAAGGTTCCTGGCAAAACGTTCCCGCTCTTTTTCTTCAGTCTGGATAATTGTATCCAGCAGTTTTCTTTCAAGCTCTTTCTTTTCGGATAAATCCCTAAAGATAGATAGAATAGCTTTTTTTCCCTCGTGGTTAATTAATTTACTTCCCACCTCAACAGGAAGTAATCGTCCTTCCGGTAAAATAATTTCTATTTCATAAAGTGAAACAGGTTCACCTGCTTTTAATTGTTCCATACTTTTGGAAATTTTTTCTATGGATGCAGGTTGAACCAGCTCAAATGTTTTCTTTTCTTTGAAAGTATTCCTTGAATAACCAAAAAAATTAATTACTATATCGTTGACCTCTAGGAAATTTTGTTCAAGATCGGTAATTATCATGGCATCCACCCCATTGTTAAAGATGTTACGAAATTTTTCTTCACTGGCCCTAAGGGCTTCTTCCATCCTTTTCCTGTTGGTTATATCTCTTCCTTCCGGGATAAGAAACAATACTTTACCTTTTTCATCAATCACGGGTTTAATGGTGAAATCTACTTGGTGAATCGTTCCTTCCGTGGAAAAATGAATAGTTTCAAATCTCACGGTATGACCTTTTGAAGCTTGATCAATACTTTCCTTTAATTTATCTTGTTCATCAACCGAATGTGTCCACCATGGGGTATCCCAGAATAATAAACCCGTGGTATCCTTCTTTTCTTTTCCAATAAAATCCAATGCGGTTTTATTTATCTCCAAAACTTTCCCATCGGTGTTTAATAAGCCAATAAATGAGAATGATTTATTAAAAATCCCTTTAAATTTATGCTCACTTTCAATCAAAGCTTGTTCTGCTTTTTTCCGTCCGGAAATATCCCGGATAAAAGTATGTATTCTTCCGCCCGCTAGTCTTCTCGTGTTCATTTCCACGGCTAAAATGGTTCCATCCTTTTTTACCATGTTTCTTTGGGAAATGACCCTGTCGCCTTCTTCTAAAAGACTATATGATAGTGGTTTATTAGGAATTTTCTCGTCCCGAAATAGTATTTCCAGGTTTTTATTGATAATTTCATTTTTGGAATATCCTAACAATTCACAAAGGCTATTATTAACTTCTCTAATAATTCCATCGGCATAACCGATAAAAATCCCGTCTGCAGCTTCCTCGAATAATTCTCTAAACCTATTTTCACTCTCTACCACGGCTTGTTCAAGAATTTTTCTTTCGGTAATATCACGAAGAACAGCTAAAATTCGATCTTCGCCCTTTATTTTAGCAAATTTTAAAGAAATTTCGACCGGGATAATTTCTCCATTTTTTTTCAGTATTTTCCACTCAAAAAGTTGGGGTCCTAAATTAATTGCCTTTTTAATTTTATCTCGACCGAATTTCATGATATCAGAATCGTGAACGCCTATATCGTTTATAGAAAGACTCTTAATTTCTTCTGCTTTATAACCGAATAAATCAAGTGTGGCTTCATTTACATCCAAGATTTTGGCATCAACATCATGAACAAAAATTGCATCCTTGGTTGCATTAAATATTTCCTTATAATTTCTTTCGTTTTCTACAAGTTCCTGTTGAACCCTTTTTTTCTCTGTAATATTTTCAAATGCAACTCCCACCTGGTTCCCGGGTAAAGGAAATGCCCTCACAAAAAACGCCCCCGAAATCCTATTATCTTGATAATATATGTCTTCAACCTCCATGGATTTGTTAGTTCTCACAACTTCTGCGTATTTTCGTGGAATATCCTTCTGCCGTAACAAGGGAAAATTTTCATCCAAAGTTTTTCCTATCACTTCTTTGACAGGAAGTCCCGTTAATTTTTCAGTGGCTGGGTTAGCCGCGATCAATCTTAATGAACGATCATCATTCAAATCTTCCAAATGATAGATGTGAAGACCTAGCTGAATATTATCAAAAATATCCATTGCCCCTCTTAAGGATTTACCTAATTCCAGTCTCTTTTTTGAATTATCTATTTTGGCAATAACTAGGCAATTTAAAGCTTCCCCTAACTCCACTCGTTTAAAAGTAATTTTCACTTGGAATGTTTCTTCATTTTTCTTGAATGCTTCGGATGTAATTATCGTCAACCCTCTCTTTCTCAATTCATTTTCTATTCCTGTTTTAACTTCCCCTTCCTTAATATCATACAATTGAGTGATTTTCAGTCCCAGTATTTCATTTTTTGAATACCCGTGTAAATCAGTCAAAACCTGGTTAACATATTTAATAATCCCTGTTTTCGGTTCATATAAGATGATACCTTCATCAATGGTATCCAGTATATCATTATAAAAAAAGGAATGAGTAGGATCTTTGAGTTTTCTTTTCAATAACTCGTTCTCTTTTTCCAATTTTTTTAGACGCTCATTTATCTTGTCATTTTTTGTCATGAATTATTTTTTAACATGCTGAAATAAAGGAACTTCAAAAAAAGACTTTTATTATGTCCATCTAATATTTTTATCCTTTGGCATGTTGAATTTTATACGTGAAATTATTCCAACTTAATGACGCATCATGCACGTACCGGATTAAAAAACATGATACCTTCCCAAAAATAATTAAATTAGACATCGGAATAATTCTAATATTTATTTCAATATAAAATTAAACAAACAATACATAAAACAATAAAAAAAATTAAGGCCTTACTTTTTTTGGAAAAGAATAAATTTAATAAGCCTCGAATAAAACACCTGTAAGGATAACTTTTTCAAGGAAAACAAAACAACAGGAGACCACAATTTCACCCGGTTTTAACACGTTATTTTTCAAGCCTTTCATAATTAACCCGGGAAAGATAATTGAAGCGTCTTTTATATATATTTTTATTTATTTTTTTTGTCGCGGTAGGAAATTCCCAAGATTTTATTCGACTTGAGACAAAAAAGATAATGGCTACCCATGATACTATCCTCTTTGATACTGTTAGTATTGTACCCAATAGCTTATTGTTGAGAAAAAATCACTCACTGATTCCAGGTACCTCGTACCAGGTTGATTATGCCAATGCTTGGATCTTGATCAATGATAGTTCTCTTTTTCATGATACCCTTGATATTACTTACCGGGCTTTTTCCTTCTCCTTTACGAAAACTTACTTTCACAAGGATAAATCTCTTATAAGAAGTGACGATGAACAAGCTGATCCTGGTTTTTGGTATGTCCCTGCCGAAGATCAATACCAAACCTTGCTTTTCCAAGATAAGTTAAAAAAAAGTGGCAGCATAGCCCGGGGAATTCAATTTGGAAATAACCAGGATATGTCCGTGAGTTCTAATCTTAACCTTCAAATTTCCGGGAAATTAACCGATGATCTTGATATAATGGCTGCAATAACAGATAATAATATCCCAATTCAGCCCGATGGATATTCCCAGCAACTACAAGAATTTGATAAGGTTTATATTAAACTAGGGCACCAGGCATCCTCTTTGACAGCCGGGGATTTTGAATTAACCAGGCCCAATGGATATTTCCTTCATTTTACCAAAAAAGCCCAGGGGGGATATTTTGAAACTCAATTTTCCCCGGGGAAAGAAAAGGATAAAATGATTCAAACTTCAGTTGCAGGTGCTGTTTCCAAGGGAAAATTTGCTCGAAACAGTCTTCATGGGTCGGAAGGAAACCAGGGTCCATATAGGTTAAGAGGAGCTAATAATGAATCTTATATTATAATCCTGGCAGGTTCAGAAAGGGTTTACCTGGATGGAAAATTACTCGCTAGGGGAGAAGAAAATGATTATGTCATTAATTATAATTCGGCAGAAATTACTTTTACTCCTAGGCAACCGATCACTAAAGACAAAAGAATCGTGGTAGAATTTGAATATTCCGAACAAAATTATGCCCGGTTTTTACTTTATAATACCACGACCTTTCAATCTGGTGAAAACAAATTTTGGCTTAATTTATACTCGGAGCAGGATGGAAAAAATCAGCCTCTTCAACAGGATTTATCTGAAACTGATAAGTTTTTTCTTTCCAATATCGGTGATAGCCTTCACCAAGGCATCGTAAAAAAGATTATCTATGACACAGTTTTTGACGGGAATAAAATCCTTTACAAACTAGTAGACACCACTTTGGCAAATGGTGAACATTATGATTCCATCTTCATTCATTCCACGAATCCCACTGACGCTCATTTTCGTTTGAGTTTTTCTTACGTGGGAGAAAACAATGGAAACTACATTATTTCCAGGTCTTCATCAAACGGGCGGGTGTTTGAATGGATAGCCCCGGTTTCAGGCACTCCTTCCGGAAACTATGAACCCTATATATTATTGGTAACACCTCGAAAAAAACAAGTTGCTGCATTGGGCGGAGATATTTCACTAACAAATCATACAAAAGCATATTACGAACTGGCCGTGAGTAATAATGACATCAATACATTTTCAAAGAAAGACAAAAGCGATGATAAAGGATATGCCTTAAAATTAAAACTTGAACAGGATATTCCTATTTCAAGATCAAGTGAAACAGGTATTTCTATTCTTACCTCATATGAACTGGTAAATAAGCATTTCGATCCGGTAGAACGATTTCGACCTGTTGAATTTGAAAGGGATTGGAACTTGCTGGAAGATGCCAAAGAAAATACACATGTAGCAGCATTGTCCATGGTTTTGAATCATTCCAAATTTTCTCCCGGCTATACCTTGGAATACATGAGCCGGGGAGAGGAATACTCGGGATTAAAAAACAATTTGTCTTTTACTTTCACCGGGAATAATAGCCAAGGTTATCTCAACGGTAGCATTTTGAATTCAAATGACCCGTTTAATGAAACGAGGTTTTACAGGTATTCTGCCGGGTTATCGAGGGATTTATCATTTAGCAGGATAGGAATATCAAGCAAATTAGAAAATAATCAATGGTTTTTACAAGGTAGTGATTCATTGCTGATCAATAGTTTTTCTTTCCGGGAATACACGGCTTTTATGGAAAACCCGGATACATCGAAAAATTTATACAGGTTAAGCTATGCACATAGGACTGACTATTTGCCCCTCCAAAACCACCTGGAAAAAGCAACTATTTCAGATGACGTTTCTTTTCAATATGAATTTCTTGAAAAAGAAAACCACCAGTGGAAAACATTATTTACATACCGTAAACTAAAAATCACGGATACCCTTGTTTCTCAAAATACCCCGGAAGAGAACCTAACAGGAAGAATTCAACATTCCTATAATTTTCTTAAAAGAACCTTCGGTACTTCCACATTTTATGAGATAGGATCGGGACTTGAAGCCAAAAAAGAATTTTCATATATTGAAGTAGGAGCAGGACAAGGTGTTTTTCAATGGACTGACTATAATAATAATGGTCAAAAAGAATTGGATGAGTTTGAAATAGCTGCTTTCCAAGATCAAGCCAATTATATAAGGGTGTTTTTTCCATCTGACCAATATGAAAAAATTTTTTCAAATCAATTTAACCAAGTATTTTCCATTAAACCTTTCATGGCATGGAAAAAATCTAGTGGCATAAAAAAATTAATCAGCCGATTTTCTAACCAACTTGCATACAGGGTGGAAAGAAAAATCAGCAATGCCAATTTCTTGGTAAACATAAATCCTTTTGCTAACATTGAAAAAATCAATGAAATAAAAGCTTTCAATCAAACCATTCGAAACACTTTTTCCTTTAATAAATACTATCCAAAAATAGGGATCGATTATGTCTTCCAGGAAAATAAAAACAGTACATTGTTAATTTTTGGATTGGATAACCGGCAGCACAGGTTTCACGGAACTCGATTCAAATACCGCTTGTCCTCTTCTATCATTCTTTTTAACAATTCTGACCTAGGAGAAAAATCTTATTCATCTTCTTTTTTTCCACACAGGAATTATGATCTTCAGTATTGGAAAAATATAGTGAAAATTGATTTCGCGTCTTCTTTCAAATGGAAATTTTCACTTTCTTATGAGTTTGAAGAAAAAGACAATCTCTTGGGTTTTCAAAATTCCAAACAACATGATCTGGGTATCGAAATCGATTATCATCTTGTTAAAAATGGGATAATAAGTTTGAGGAGTAATTACATTAAACAATCTTTTAATGATTCTCCAGCAAGCCCGCTGGCATATGAAATGTTAGAAGGTTTATTGCCAGGACATAATGCAACTTGGGAAATTAGTTTGAGAAAAAATTTAACCAATACCTTAGAATTAAACCTGGTATATTCCGGAAGAATGCCCGGGGGAGAAAAAATAATCCATTCAGGAGGATTACAAGTAAGAGCTTCTTTTTAAAAAAATAACATTTGGCGTAAATTTTAATGATAAATAATTTCCTTTTTTGAACTAATAGAAATCTCAACTTGTTTAGGAAATATTGTTTATGGGAAACAGTAATTAGTTTATGCCTTTTCTTCAAATTAATGGTGGCAATTCCCAATTATGATTTTTTTAACTAATACTTAGATGATATGACTGTTGTAACATTGAAAGGAAACCCTGTACATACCATAGGAAAATTACCTGATTTAGATGCAGAAGCACCTGAATTCTCCTTGGTGACTACAGATCTTTCCGAAGTTTCGCTTAAAGATTACAAGGGAAAGAAAGTTATCATGAATATCTTTCCAAGTTTAGACACTTCTGTCTGCGCCAAATCTGTTCAAAATTTTAATGATGCAGTGCAAAAGCTCGAAAACACGATTGTATTGGCTATTTCGAGGGATCTGCCTTTCGCTCAAGAAAGATTTTGCACGGAAAACAATCTACATTATATCACTCCCCTTTCCGATTACAGGTACAACACCTTCGGGGACAATTACGGTGTCACGATCATTGAAGGACCTATGACAGGGTTGCTTGCACGGGCTGTAATCGTGTTGGATGAAAAAGGTACGGTTGTTTATAAAGAAATGGTGGAGGAAATTTCCAATGAGCCAAAGTATAAGCTTGCTTTAAAAGCAGCCGAATATGCTTAATTAAAATTTCGGGATCAAAAAGTCAAGGCAAATTTATTTTTTGATTTTAAATTATTGATATCAATTTCAAAAATCAATGTGACGAAGGATATGCTTTTTATTAAATTTTGAATTTCATCTTTACGTCCTCCTGATACACTACCAATTATTTGTAGAACGAAATCAATATTCCTGAATTCTTCCAGGAAAAAACCGTTCTCACATCGATTAGATATTAAATTATACTTTACCATCCTGGTATCATCCTCGAAAGAAAATATTGAAAATTCCTGTTCCCCGGGAATTTTCTTATTTTGTACTTTTAAACTTTGGGATTTTGCCAGTTCAATATTCATGATATTGTTAATTCCCCAGCACAACCTGTAATCATTCTCGTGGGATGAAATACCAAAAAGATAGTATTCATTTTCTATGGACAAATCCAGCTTATGAACTTTTTTTCCAGCCAAGTTACACGAATTTAACCCTGATCGAGCAGGTATTAATAATAATTAAAGTTAAAAATTCTTTTCTTGAAATCCACGAAAAAATTGAACCTAAAATTTTCCTGGATAAATCAATCTTTAATCTGATCAAAACATGCTGTTATAAATTGCACCATTTAAAAATCTCTCATACTAAAATGATTCATTTTTAAATAATAATTAGTTCTTCTAAGAAAACTACAATTTATGCAAAAATGGCTTTAAGAAAATCTCAATAATGAACCCTGCCGAAACTTAGATACGAGGATTCTATTGTAATAAATGATTTGTGTGAAAGATCACA
>CAZOSQ010000024.1:0-15999 GCA_964582245.1 uncultured Bacteroidales bacterium
TTCTGATAGATGGTTTTCTAATAGCATAAGAAATAATAAAAATAAAATATCCCCCCGACAAACCAGGGGGATATTTTATTTTTATTATGTTTTAAAAACTCAAAGTTTTAAATAGGGTTTTTATACCTCACCCGGTCCTGATTTGTGCAGGAGATAACATGTTTTTTTTGATTTCCTTGAAGAAATAAAATAAATAGACGCACTCCATGAGGGCATAAATAAATGTGCGATATTTAAAAGGACACCAATAATATTGTAAAATTTTTCCCAAATTGTATCTCCAAAAATTTTATTATTTTTATTCATTGAAAAATAAAACGAAAGAAATAGTTTAATATAAAAAACATTTAATATGATAATAGGACATAAGATTCTTTCCATGGGAATCACGAGTGGTTTGCAAGATATAGTTAAAAAATGGTTGGAGAATGCCGGAGTTAGTGAAGGAATATTAAATTATGCCGGTGCAATGATCCAACTGGTTATAATTTTACTCGTTGCAGTAATTGCTGATTTCGTGGCAAAAAAAATCATCATTAGGATATTGAATAACTTGGTGAATAAGACCCGCTCGAAATGGGATGATTTTTTCAAGGAAAGAAAATTGTTTATTCGAGTTGCTCACCTATTTCCAGCCATCGTGGTATATGTTCTGGTGGGAATTATGCTGGATGAGTACCCGATGATAGAGAATGTCGCTAAAATACTGACCACTATATATATCATTTTGATGGTAGTCCTGGTGATAGATTCAATACTGGGGGGATTTAATGATGTATATGAGACTTTTTCACTTGCTAAAGGGAGGTCTATAAAGAGTTATATCCAGGTTTTTAAAATCATTGTGTATCTAACCGGTTTTATCGTGGCATTCTCAGTGTTGTTTAGCATTGAGGTAGGGAGTATATTTGCCGGTATGGGGGCTTTGGCAGCGGTACTCATGTTGGTGTTTAAAGATTCAATTTTAGGATTGGTTGCCGGTATACAAATATCGGCTTATGACATGGTGAGGATTGGGGATTGGATTGAAATGCCCAGCCATAATGCCGATGGTGATGTCATTGATATTTCCTTGAACACGGTGAAAGTGCAGAATTGGGATAAAACCATTACTACTATACCCACTTACGCTTTAGTTTCCGAATCATTTTACAACTGGCGCGGAATGCAAGAAGCCGGTGGACGTAGAATTAAACGAAATATTAGCATTGATATGAAGAGCGTCAAGTTTTGCACAAAAGAAATGTTAGAAAAATTCAAAAAAATTCAATATTTAAAATCATATATCGAGGATAAAGAAAAGGAGCTTTTAGAATTTAACAAGAAGAACAACGTGGATGAATACATCTTGGTTAATGGCAGGAGGCTTACCAACATAGGTGTATTTAGGAAATACCTGGAGGCATATCTTCGCAACCATCCCCATATTCATAAAAACATGACGTTTTTGGTTAGGCATTTACAACCCACTGACAGGGGAATTCCAGTTGAAATATACGTGTTTGCCAATGATACGGTATGGGCAAATTACGAGGGAATCCAGGCTGATATTTTTGATCACGTGTTGGCAGTAATCCCGGAATTTGGTTTACGTGTCTTTCAAAGTCCTTCTGGAGATGATTTTCAAAAGATGATGGAAAAAACTGGGCAGGTATCAAGTAAGTTAAAAAGTGCATAAAAAAACCGGGCAAGCTACTTACATCGCACCGCTCAACCGTCTACCCTTGCTTCCTTCCGGATCTGGGGGAGTTCAGCGGGAGCTGGTCGTATAAGACCTGCCCGGAATGACAAAAATATACTTTTTATTTCTTTTTACAAAATCTTATTTCATTTACTTCATGCATTTTTTAACGGTTTTATTATTTAAATGGTATATTTGTCGTTTAAAATTTTGTAACCATTCAGGTAGCAATTTACCAATAGTATAAAAATTAACATTGATTATTTGTTTTTTAGATTAAACGCAGCATAAGCTTGTAATGAATAACAAGAATACTATATTAAAAAGTTCAATGACCCAAGGTGTCATCTGGGGAAGCCTACTTTTCTTGTCTTTTTTTATTTTTTATCTTTTAGGTAATTTATTTTCCCAAGGTTCGTGGTTTTTTCAAAACGTAATATTAATCTTTGGGAGTTATCATTTTGCTAAAAAAGCGAGGGATCATTTTTACGGTGGACAAATTAATTTTGGGCGAGCTTTTTTCTCAAGCATGCTCCTAGTATTTTTTTCATCTATTATTTTGGCTTTCGGGAATTATTTAGTGTTTAGATTGGATAATGAAGCTTTTAGTACATACACTAATGTATACCATGAAACATTGGAAACACTTACCCTGGATGAAAAAATGAAACAGGCAATCAGGGAAATGATTTCGCCCGCGTTTATTGCTATGGGAATAATCATGGACATGGTTTTATTTAGAGGTTTATTATTTTCATTGATAACAGCCATTGCGATAAAAAAGAAAAGGCCATAAATTAAAAGAAAAATGGATATTTCAATTATCATCCCTATTTTTAATGAAGAGGAATCACTTCATGAGTTGGTAGAATGGATAGAATCAGTTCTTGCAAAACATCAACTTTCCTATGAAATTATCATGGTTGATGACGGGAGCAAGGATGAAAGCTGGAAAGTTATAGAGACATTATCGGCTAAGAATAAATGTATTCGAGCCATTAAATTCAGGAGGAATTTTGGCAAAGCAGCAGCTTTGCACATGGGTTTCCAGTTGGCTTCTGGAGAAGTAGTTGTCACTATGGATGCGGATTTGCAGGATAGTCCGGAGGAAATCCCGGAAATGTACCAAATGATAAAAAAAGATGGTTATGATTTGGTTTCAGGATGGAAAAAAAAGAGATATGATCCTTCTTTAACAAAAAGATTGCCCAGCAAGCTCTATAATAAAACTTTGCGGATGACCAGTGGAATTGCTTTGCATGATTTTAATTGTGGATTAAAAGCTTATCGTGTAGAAGTAGTGAAAAGTATCGAGGTATATGGCGAAATGCACCGGTACATGCCTGTTTTGGCTAAAAGGGCGGGTTTTACGAAAATCGGTGAAAAAGTTGTACAACATAGGAAAAGAAAATATGGAGTCACTAAATTCGGGTATGAACGATTTATAAATGGTTTTCTTGACCTGATGTCCATTTCGTTTATTTCCAAATTTGGAAAACGACCCATGCATTTTTTCGGGCTACTGGGTACCATTGTATTTATTTTAGGTCTTTTTGCCGCTTTTTTCCTAGGAGCTCAAAAACTCTATTACCTCTACCATAATATTCCTGCTCGTCTTGTGTCTGAAAGTCCTTACTTTTACCTGGCTATTACGGCTATGATTATTGGAACGCAGTTATTTTTGGCAGGTTTCTTGGGTGAATTAGTTTCTAGGAATTCAGTGGATAGAAATAAGTATGACATCGAAAAGGAATTATAAAATTATTGGGTTTGAAAAAAATTATTAGCTTATTAATGAAAAAGGTGCCGCGAACGGTATTGATAAGATTTAGCTTTATTTTTAGCAAAATATTTTCCTTTTTCATGCGGGGTAATAAATATGAATGTCCCATTTGCGGGGGGAAATTCAGGAAATTGTTTCCTTATGGGATCAAGGGAAGGGATAATGCTTTATGCCCTAAATGCTTATCTTTGGAAAGACATAGGTTGATTTGGCTATATTTAAAAAGGGAAACAGATTTTTTCACGACCCCGAAAAAAGTATTGCACGTGGCACCAGAACAGCCCTTTATTAAGCTATTCAGGAAAATGAATAACCTCGATTACACCACCGGTGACCTGGAATCACCCTTGGCAGATATTAAGTTTGATATTCAAAATATCCCCCTGGCAGATGAGGCTTATGATGTTGTGATTTGCAATCACGTCATGGAGCATATTGATGATGATAAAAAAGCCATGTCTGAAGTATACAGGATTATGAAAAAAGGCGGGATGGCTTTCATGCAGGTGCCCTTGGAAAAAACTCTTGAAAAAACTTACGAGGATAAATCCATTACCAATCCTCAAGAGAGAGAAAAACATTTTAGGCAAAGAGACCATTTACGGCTTTATGGAAGAGATTATCCCAGCCGACTTGAAAAGGTTGGATTCAAAGTAACACCAGTTGACTACACGAAAAAAATGACTGCTGAAGAAGTTAAAAAATATGCTTTAAGCCCAAGGGAAATTTTATATCTGATAGAAAAAAAATGATAAAATTTTCAATAATAGTACCAGTATTTAAACGTCCCGATGAGGTAAATGAATTTTTGAAAAGCATCTCGTTACAAACCTTTAGTGAATACGAAATTGTTATGGTTGACGGGAGCCCTGATGAAATTTTGCACCCGGTGATTGAAAAGTACAAGGGGGATTTACCCCTGCATTATGAACAGGTTAAACTATTGGGTGCAAGTGAATCACGAAATCTTGGCTGCAAAGTGGCTAAAGGGGAATATCTTGTTTTTATTGATTCTGACTGCATTGTCCCACCACAATACCTGGAGAGCATTCAAAAATACCTAAAGGAACATCCTGTTGAAGCTTTTGGCGGGCCAGACAAGGCCGATGATTCCTTTACCTCTGTGCAGAAAGCCATTAATTACGCGATGACCTCCATGCTGACAACCGGTGGGATAAGGGGGCGCAAGAAACATGTTGATAAATTTCACCTCAGGGGGTTTAACATGGGTATCAGGAAAGATATTTTTTTTAAAATTGGCGGCTTTAGCGGTATGCAGGTGGCAGAAGACCTGGATATAAGCATGCGATTATACAAGGAAGGATATAAAGCTTCTCCAATTTATGACGCATATGTATTTCACAAGCGGAAGTCTAATTTCCGGAAATTTTTTCGCCAACTTTTCATGCACGGAAAGGGCAGGGTAGATCTTTACCTAAGGCACCGGGAAGCACTGAAAGCTGTTCACCTTCTGCCAACAGCTTTTGTTTGTTATCTTCTTGCTGTAATTACCAGCACCTTCATACATATTAACCTTTTTTACCTGATGCTTGTCCCGGTTATACTGTATTTTCTGGCAATATTTACTGATGCCCTTGTTCAGTATAGAAATGTAATGACTGCATTACAAAGCATTTTTGCATCCTGTATTTTGCTGGTTTCTTATGGCATGGGACTGCCTTACAACTATATCAAACGTGTCATTTTCAAAAGCAAAAAGGAAAGTGAAAAATCAGTGATTTTGAAGCAGTAAATAAGACAATTTTATTATCGGATAAATAAGATCATGATTATCAATACCCGTTCAGCGAGAGAAGAGGATTTTTCTGAAATTATTAAGATGTTCCCGGAATTCGCAAGTTTTCAGAAGGTTCCTGAAAAGATGAAAAACACGCTTGATCAAATGATCATTGAAAAAGAATTCTTCAGGTCCCTGGTGGCTGAGACGAGTGAAGGCCAATTAGCCGGGTATGCTGTTTTTTTCTACTCGTACCGCACGTGGGTCGGAAAATGCCTTTACATGGATGATCTTTTCGTCAGGGAAGTGTATCGCGGGAAGGGATTTGGGAAGATGTTGATGGAAAAAGTATTCGATTTGGCCAGGCAGGAAAACTGTAAAAAAGTCTGCTGGCAGGTGTCCAAGTCCAACTGGAATAAAAAGGCTCAGGAGTTCTATAAAAACCTTGGTACCGAGATTGATGAGATGGAACTTAACTGCGAGTTGTTGATAGGTAAAAACCGGTAATCAGAGTTATAAAAACAACCTCAATTTCTTGATTCAAATAATCCCGGGTGTCTCGAAAGATAATTCACTGTATCTACGATGGCATCATGAATAGGAAAAACTGGTTTCCAACCAAGGCTGGAAATTTTATTCACATCGAGTTGAACGAATGGAGAATCACCAATCCAGCCTCTTTCGCCCCCGGTAAATTTATAATGAACACCTTTGAGTTCCAGGGTCTTGCAAATAATATCTGCAAGGTCAATAACATTCATGTATTCCTTATTACCAAGGTTAAAAATATTTACCTTCTCGTTGGCTTTTTCGATAGCCAGCATAATAGCGTTTACACCATCATGTACATGAAGATAAGATTTTTGCTGTTTACCGTCTCCGAGTATTTCCAGTTCACCCGGATTGGTTTTTAATTTTTTCATGAAATCGAAAATCACGCCATGCGTGTAGCGAAGACCGATAAAAGAAACGAATCGAAAGATCCAGCTTTTCATATCATAGTACTCGCAATAAGCCTGGATCAGGCTTTCGGCCGAGATTTTTGATGCGCCATACAAGGAAGTTTGCACCAGTGGAATGTTTTCCGGTGTTGGGAATATTCCAGGTTCTCCATAAACAGTAGCAGAACTGGCAAATGCCAAGCGCTTTATGCTATTTAGCCGTGCACTTTCCAGCACGTTATAAGTGCCGATAATATTTTGCTCAAGATCAATTCTTGTATTATTTATCCCACCCCTTACGTCAGCATTAGCCTGGAAGTGAAACACAAAATCACATCCTTTCATCGCTTTGTTAAGTTTTTTCATATCAAGTACATCAGCTTTTATCAATTGATACCGGGGATTGTTAAGATTATGCTCGATGAACATTTGCTGTCCTGTAGAGAAATTATCATAAACCACCACGTCATTGCCCAGCGACAAGAGTTTGTCACAAAGATTACTGCCTATAAAACCTGCTCCCCCGGTAACAAATGCTTTCATGGTTATTGAATCCTGTTATCATATTTAGTACCCATTGTGCCCGTTTTCCCTTTAAGTCTTTTGATGATCTCCTGCTTAATCGTGTGCAGGATCACGAAATGAATATCTTCGGCGGCTTCCATGTTCCTTATAGGCACGTGCATGGAAATATTCGCAATATCTTTTATTTTACCCCCTTGGTACCCGCAAAAAGCGACCGTGTCCGCACCTTTTTCCTTCGCATAAAGCATGGCTTTTATCACGTTTTCGGAATTCCCGCTTCCTGATAGTCCGATAACAAGGTCGTCAGGGTCAAGAAAATTTTTCAGGGGTTCAACAAAAATATCGTTATATGAAATATCATTCGAGATGGCCATTAATGCCGAAACATTATCGCTCAAACAGATGACCTTGAAACGTTTTTCCAACCCGTAAGAGATCCCTTTCAAGAAATCGCCGGTGAAATGCGAGGCCGTGGAGCCGCTGCCGCCATTGCCACAGAAAAAAATTGTACCTTCTCTCTGGTAACATGCTATTATAGCATCTGTTACTTTTTCCACGTCTTCAATTTTTAAATTATCAAGCGTTTCGGCTATAAGCCCGAAATATTCTTTTATACCTGTATATTCAGAATTATTCATCTCCAAAGTAAATTATTTTAGTTCCTTCATAATCAAAATCCATATCAAAAGTTCTGAGGGGTTTTAATGCCTCGATCAATCTTTTTTGATGGGGCTTCTCGCAATAAAAAAGCAGGAAACCGCCCCCTCCGGCCCCGAGTAATTTTCCCCCGCTGGCACCATTTCTCATTGCTGTATCATATATTTTATTGATATGGCCATTAGAAATTAACGAGGCCATCTTCTGTTTTAACATCCAGTTTTCATGTAAAATTTTTCCAAAATCATCAAGGTTTTCATTATAAAGACAATCACGAAGTTCAAAAACCAATGATACCATTGATTTCAATACCGTTGATTTTTCTTCATTGCTGATGTTCCTTTTTTGTTCGGAAAGAATGTCTGAAGCTTTTCTTTGGCTTCCCGTGTAAAACAACACCAGGTTTTCTTTTAATTTATCCCGTACTTCTTTTTTTATATATAACGGTTCCACTTTAACATTTCCATCTGAATTAAAGTGAATAATATTTAAACCGCCAAAAGCAGCGGCATATTGATCCTGCTTTCCAATGGGTTCTTTGAGAATGTCAATTTCTATTTCGCAAGCTTCCCTGGCCAGTTTTTCCTGGGTAACGAAATTGCGTTTTATCGCATAGAGGTTATGCAATAAGCCAACTGTAAAAGCAGAAGATGAGCCCATACCAGTGCCAGATGGTATGTCGGCTATTGAACTTATCTCGATGCCGCCAACGATACCTAGTTTGCGGAGTCCCTCCCGGAGGATCGGGTGTTGTATTTTATCAAGTGAATCTACAGTCTCGGTGCGTGAATATTTTACCTGTATGATATCCTTGTCGAAATACCGGTGCGAAGAAATATACATGTATTTATTAATGGATGTACTGAGTACTGCCCCAGGATGGTGTGAATAAAAATCCTGAATATCGGAACCTCCACCAACAAAGCTAATCCTGATAGGTGTTCGGGAAATTATCATACATTATATATTGTAATTATCAATTTTTTATTTTTTATATGTTATTAATATGTTGTTTAATCAGCACGATTACATGTTTTTATGCCAAATCAGCATTTATACCTTGTTTCTTATAATCTGATCAGGTATCAATAACAATATCAGCAAATTTATCATTTTTATCGATTATATCGTATTCATCTTTCCTTCTTTTCGTGTACAAGTTGTTTATTCTTTCTGCCGGGTATTCTTTCCATTGGTAAAACCGAGTTATTCTTTCCAGAAATTTTTTTTCTTCAGTTTTCATGAATATTTTCAAATCGGCCAAATTTCTCAGTTGTTCATTTTCCAGGGCAACTATCCCTTCAATAATTACAACTTCTGCTTTTCCCAGGGAATAGGTAACCGGGTGGGTCTTTTTTTTGGGATGGTTGCAATATCCCTCCAGGGTAATTTCTTCTCCATTTAAATATTTTTCCAGGTCACCTGTTATTTTTTCAACCTGAAACCTTTCCGAAACATTCATTTTGTCATTTCTCCGATCTTCAGGAAGGATCCATTGGTCTATTTCGACCCGGGAAACTTCTACCTTCATTTCACCGAATTTTTCTTCGAGATAAGCTGAAAAATTAGTTTTCCCGGTTCGTGTATTACCGGCAATGTTGATTATGTATGGTTTCATTTCACATTTCATGAAAAGCCCGGTAACTTTTGATGCATGTTGTCTAAAGGGATCATCAGCAATAAAGTCAATTGCTTCTTTCAGATCGTGGAAAAAGAAGTCTGGTTTAACATTCGTGTCTTTTAATCCGTAACCGGTCATTACACCTATGGTTTTACACCCCGCATTTTTCCCGGCAAGTACATCTCGTTCAGTATCGCCAATCATGTAAGATTGTTGAAGGTCGATATTATAATCGTGTGCAGCAAGAAAAAACATTCCAGGCTTGGGTTTCCTGCAACTGCATTCTATTTTGTATGCCGGGTTCTCCTCAGGGTACCCTTTGTCCGGGTGATGCGGGCAGTAATAGATCCTGTCAAATTTGGCACCTTTTTTTCCGAGCTCCGTTTCCATTTTCTTATGAACTTTTTCCAGTTCATCAATGGTACATAAATTTCTGGCAATAACTGATTGATTTGTAATCACAATAGCAAGGTATCCGGATGTATTGATTTTTTTGACCGCATCTGGAGTAAAAGGATAAATTTCCAGTTCATCCGGGTTTGAAATAAAACTTCTTTCCACGTTGATTACACCATCCCTGTCAAGGAAAATTGCTTTTTGTTTCCGGCTAAAGGAGGCTTTTTCTATCAAACTGCTTTCGAGGTCTTTATTAACTTTTTCATACCTGGCCGGGGTTCCCATGTCTTTTAGGTACTCCGACGTGTTGTAACCAAACATTTTAATTTTATTAAAGATGCCGGGGAAAATGTCTCTTCCGAAATCGGCTTTTATCCCTTTTTCAAGAAAGTGAAAAATTTTTGGGGTCAAAATATAAACTCCTGCATTTACCAGGTTCCTGTAATACTTATTTTCATCATGTGGTTTGGGATAAAAGGCTTTTATCCTGCAGTGGGTGTCAACTTCAAGGAGATCACTGTCATATGGATGGTCGTTTGGGTGAAGTACAAGGGTGCATTCACTTTTTTTATCGTGGTGAAACTTTATCAGGCGTTCGAGGTTCATATTGATCATTACATCACCGTAAATTACCAGAAAATCTTCCTGCAAACGTTCTTCTATTTCTTTTATCCCTCCAACAGTCCCAAGTGGTGAGGGTTCCTCGAAATAAGAAATGGAAACCCCAAATTCTTTACCATCCTGGAAATGATCAATTATTTTGTTTTTAAGATGATTGACAAGAATTATAATGTCGGTAACCCCGAATTTCTTTAACAAATTAATATGGTGTTCCAGTAAAGGCTTTTTACCTATACATAACATGGGCTTGGGAATATCTTCCGTTAAGTTGCCCATGCGTGTCCCTTTTCCACCTGCCAGTATAACTGCTTTCATCTTTTTAACGCAAAGCTAATATTTTTACTTTAAAATAAGAATTTTATTTTCCAATAAACGTTTGGCAACCACTTTATCAACAGGGAAAGTGAGATTGTTGGGAAGATTCGAATCTACAGCACACCAGCGAAAAGATTGGGCCCCTTCTACGAGATCTATAAAATCAAAAGGTTCGTTAGACAGCCGGAAAGTTATTGGACGGGTAAATTTTGCAAGGTAATAAATACTGATTAATTGCTGGTTCTCGAAGAATAAAGTCTTTTGGAAAAAATCTGTCGTGTAAAAATGGTCAATAATTTCTATTTCCTGGTGGAATTCTTCCATAGCCTCTCTTTTAATGCAATCGATTGTACCTTCTCCAAAATGTAATCCACCTCCGGGAAACTTGGTCATTTTCATATCAAACCGGAATTCATCACTGAGAAGAACATTTTTTTCTTTTACCATCAAAACATATACCCTAATGTTAAACTTTTTTTCTGAACCCATATGCTGTAATGATATTTATCTTTGTTTTATAATATATTAGGTCTTAATATCTAATTATAGAATAAATTCCCCAAAAAAGAAAAGGAATCCACAGTTTTTTAAAGAACAGTTTTTTTATACCACTTTTTTTGATCCCGTGTAATCACTTCTATTAGGTGTTTGTAAGCAATTTAAATAGGTAATCAATTGTATGTTTTGGTAAAGATTTTGAAATAAAGGAAAATCAATATGTTTAAAACGATTACATGGATTAAATCTTATAAATATGAAAAAAATTTACCAGTTGGTTTTTCGATTTCCTGGGGTTTTACTTTTTTGTATACTTTCATTCTTATTATCTGATATCCGGGCTCAATATTTTGGAAGAAATAAACCACAATATGATGTTTTTGACTATAAGGTCTTTGAAACTCCCGATTTTAGAATATATCATTATTTCGACAAAGATTCCATGCTATACCAGTACGGGCATTGGACTCAAATGTGGTATAATTCACATCAACAAGTTTTTAAAGATACTTTTGATCAAAAAAACCCTTTGATCTTGTACAAAAATCATGCTGATTTTCAACAAACTAACGCTGTAAGTTCCAGGATTGGAGTTGGGACAGGAGGTGTTACTGAATTGCTGAAAAACAGGATGATATTGCCTGTAACGTTAACAAATGCCCAAACAAGCCACGTTTTGGGTCACGAAATGGTACATGCTTTCCAATTTAACCTTATTACGACTCATGATAGTTTATCGAGTAGAAGTCTTGGTAATTTTCCCTTATGGTTCGTGGAAGGTATGTCGGAATATTTATCCATTGGAAGCATAGATGCACATACAGCCATGTGGATGAGAGATGATTTGATCCACGATAATTTTCCCACTTTAAAGGAAATGACTCAATACCCGGGTAAATATTTTCCATACCGGTATGGTCATGCTTTCTGGTCAATGGTAGCCAAGGTATGGGGCGATACTGTAATCAGGCCACTATTTATTGAAACAGCAAAATATGGATACAGGATGGCCATGGATTCGGTCCTGGGAGTAAGTGAAGAGACATTTTCCAACATGTGGAAAACAACGATGAAAAACTATTATTCACCTTACCTTACGGATACTTTAGGCTCTCCACCGGGAAAGCAACTTTTTTCCAAGGATAATTCTGGTGAAATCAATGTCACACCTTCCATTAGTCCCAATGGAAAATACATGGTATTTTTATCCGAACGCGGGGTTTTTAGTATTGATCTTTACTTGGCCGAGGTAGAAACAGGGAAGGTACTGAAGAAATTAACCAGCTATAGTATGTATAATGAAATCGATGCTTTTAATTACCTGGAATCAAGTGGAACGTGGTCTCCAAACGGGCAAATGTTCGCTTTCGTGATTTTTAAAAAAGGTGAAAATAGGCTGGCTATTTATGATATCAATAAAGAGAAAATAAAGGACCAGTTGAGAATACCTGGTGTACCCGCGATTTACAACCCTGATTGGTCCCCGGATGGACAGAACATTATTTTTTCAGGACTGGTTTCGGGATATAGTGATATTTATATGTACAACCTAGGTTCAAAAAAAGTTACCAGGCTTACCGATAGTTATTTTGGAGATATACATCCTTCTTGGTCAAATGATGGATCCAAGATAGTTTTTTCAACCGAAGATGGGCCTAGGGCAAACCAGGATGATAGGAAGGTTAAGTTCCCGATGAAGTACTCCTTTAACTTGGCAATTTTAGATTTGAAAGACCGGGAAATAAAAATCCTGGACGCTTTTCCGGGGGCTCACAACTTGAACCCGGTTTTTTCCCCTGACGATCAATCCATTTATTTCTTGTCCAACAATGATGGTTTTAGAAACATGTATGAATATGACCTTCAAAATAATGAAGTCTATAAGATGACTGATTTACCAACGGGCATAAGTGGCATTACAAGCTATGCACCCGCTATTGATGTGGCAACCGCGGAAGACCTTGTGGTTTATTCATAATATTCCCGGGGAAGTTACGAGATTTATTCAGCCACCCGGGAGGAATTTGAAAGAAAACCCGTGGATAAGCAAAATTTAGACCTTTCAGCCTCTGTTCTACCTCCCGCCTATTGGCCGGAAGCAAACTACGTGGATCAAAACATACACGATCATGACCTATATGAATTTGACAAGGAAGAGGATTTTGCCAAGACTCCTTTTAAACCTCGATTTTCATTAGATTATATATCGAATGTTTCCGGTGGTGTAGCAGTTTCTAGCTTTAATACGGGACTGGCCGGGAGTGCAGTGGCCAGGTTTAGTGATATTATTGGCAATAACCAGTTATACTTGGCATTGGCGATAAATGGGGAAGTATATGATTTTGGCGGACAAGTGGCTTACATAAATCAAAAATGGCCCGTGAATTTCAGTGTTTCTGTTTCTCATGTCCCTTATAGTTATGGTTTTAGAGGATTTGAACAGGACACCTTATCATTTGGCCCGGAAGGTAATCCACAAGAAGTGGATAATTTTTATATAGATCATTTGCGGATTTTTGAAGATAGGGTATCCGTACTTTCATACTATCCTTTTTCAGTTACGCAACGTATAGAATTCGGTGGATCCCTGTCATGGTATTATTCTCGGCTGGAACGCACCAACTATTATTATGATGGTTTCCAATTGTTAGGTACGACAGAGGAAAAATTAGAATCTAATATCCAGTACAACGTCCAAGAAGTTATGGGGGCTTATGTACTCGATAATTCATTTTTTGGTATGACTTCTCCATTAAAAGGACAAAGGGCAAGATTTGAACTAACAAAATATTTTGGTGGGTACGATTTTTTTGCTGGACTAGTAGATTACCGGAGGTATATTTATTTGAATCCCATAAGCATATCTTTCCGGGTCATGCATTTTGGAAGGTATGATATAGATATTAATACCGGGCAAACCGGTGAAGATTTTAGAGATAGAAGGTTAAGTTTGTTTATTGGATATCCTTGGCTCGTCCGCGGGTATTCCGGGGGGTCTTTTAGTACCAGTGGATCCATAACCGGGGAGGATCTTACGGTTAATCAATTGTTGGGAAATAAAATATTAGTTGGAAATTTTGAAATACGGTTGCCTTTTTCCGGTATTGAACAAATAGCTTTAATTCAATCCCAGTTTTTCTTTACCCAGCTAGCCGTATTTTTTGATGCCGGAATTGCTTATGATCACCGGGAGGATATTACTTTCGACTGGCAGCCAGAAGCCGAGGATGGTAGCGTGCCTATTTTCAGTACTGGAGTTTCCGTGAGGGTTAACCTTTTTGGAGCCCTTATTTTAGAGCCTTTTTACGCATTTCCTTTACAAAGAAAGTCTAAGTCGGCAAGGAATGGTGTTTTTGGATTGAATTTTACCCCGGGATGGTAAGAAAACTGCCGAAAAAGCGACTGTGTAGCAGTTTTGTTATGAAATGGGATTAAAAAGTTTTTAAAACTAATAAATCTATAAAAAAAGAAAAGAAAATTTGGAAGGATATTAAATTAGAGTAACAGGGACTCGTGGTAGAAAAATGTTCATGTAAAAAAGAAACTATTATGAAGAAAAATTTCGAAGCAAATAAGGTGGTGCTTATCGATGATGATGAATATACTCTTAGTATTTACAAGATGCTTCTTGAATGGTCAGGGTTAAGCAGTCATTTTTCGACTTATGCCTCAGCAGCAGATGCCATTAAAGACTTGGAGAACCAGCAAAATTTCCCTGATTATATTTTACTAGATATAAATATGCCCGAAATGAACGGGTTTGAATTTTTGAAAATTGCCAAGAAAAAATTCAAGAAAAGAATTAAAAAAACTAAAATAATAATGGTTACCAGTTCAAATCGGCAACATGATATAAAACAAGCCTTTAAATTTCCCGAAGTGCAAGATTATGTCCTGAAACCCATGCCTGATGATTTCCTGGAAAACCTAATCCTTGATAAAGAGCAAGCTTTGATAACATAAGTACAAATCCATCTAATAATCTTGCAATTTAACAAAAGTCACCAAAGGATATATCAAATATAATGGCATTAAACACGAACTGGAGCGAATTGATACCCATCCAAGTTGATGTACGAGAAATTATGTTCCGGTTTATTGTATTTAATTTCTAGTGACGCGTCACATGTATTAAAGCGCATCGGATTCACCTTGAACCCGGCGTAGTGGCTGAAACGTCAGGACGCTTTATCATTGACAAGACACTAGCTAAGCCAGGTTAGGTTAATATTAGTGAAAACCTTTTTGTTTATTAGGTTTAAAACAATTTAAGTAAAAATAGTCTTGGATCTATTTGTTTATAAAAAAGTGAGGCTTGTATTATCGAAATGAGGGGATTATTTCATGAACTTTTCCAAGTAGAAAATTTTTATTTGTGATTCATTTTCCATTTGGCATTTTTTTTAATTATTTTTGTATTCTTTCATAAATTTGAATATTCAAGTTTTTGCAACATTAGCAGCACATGAATATGAGAAGTATCAATAATTTGAGAGTAATGAATAAAAAATTAAAAAATTTACTAATTTACCCTACGGCAAGCACCCCGCTTGTGTCATTTAAACCTGACGGTGAAATTAGGATAGAAGGAAAAGTTTTGCCGGAAAATTCCAAAAAGTTTTTTGAACCCTTATTTGACTGGGTGCAAAGCGAATTATTTGCACCAACAAGTATTCAAATTGATTTAAAGTTGGAATATTTCAACACGAGTGCATCCAAGCAGATATACGAGTTATTGACCATTTTCAAGAAAAAAGCCAAGGAAAATATAAAAATTAACTGGTATTATGAAGAAGGAGATGCGGAAGTTATGGAAACAGGTGAACATTATGAAAGCTTGATTGAAATTCCATTTAATTATATTGAATATCCTGAATAATCTTAACTAAATAATATTCTTTTCCTATTACTATTTCCTTATTTTTATTATTAAACTGGTAAATTGATCTTTTTTTGAACTATGTTTTATAATTAAATATAGTTCTTTTGATATAGTAATATCAATCAATGGGATCCGATTAAAAATCGGATTATTTATTTGGCCCTCCTGTTCTCTTTCGCTACCGCTCCAGGGGGAGTGAAAACTGGTGTCCATGCATCGAAAGTTTTTATTAGCCGCGAATACACGAATTATAAGTATATATTCGTGTATTCGCGGTTATCTTTCATGATTAACACGAATTGGTTTCCCGCTAAGCGGGAAGAGATTCCGAAAACCATCAA
>CAZOSQ010000025.1:0-15870 GCA_964582245.1 uncultured Bacteroidales bacterium
TACGAAATTATATTCATTCGTGTTTGTGTATGAAATACATGGATGTTTCATAATTTATATCCAATTCCCCATTCTATAAAATCGGCGGTTATTCTATGAGCTTTTAAAGAAATGTTTGTAAACCAGTTGTTTGATATAGCATACTGCAAGGCTAACCTCGTGTAAATATTGGAAATATCTTCATAAGAATATAAAAGATAGTATCCTACTTGTAAAGAAATGGTTATGTCGTCATAGTTAAAGTTATTGGAAAAATGCAGGCCAACCTTGAAAAGGTCATTGGTCGAAAAATCTTTTAAACCACGTAATTCAGTCTTGATAGAAGAGTCATAAAAAATATCAAAGCCCAGGCCCGCGTAATACCAGTCAACTATTTTTTTCCTGTAACCCGGGGAAAAAGATGAAATAAAATACCGGGAAAGATCAAAATGATTGCGAGATTTAGACCCGGAACTAACCATGAAAATAAAATTATGATCATTATAGTTAATCCTTTTCTTTTTTTCCCGTGTAAGTTTTTCATTACTCTTTATGAAGTTATAATTGATACCCGAGGAAAAACTGACCAGGTTGAGTCCTAGGTTGGGAGCTTTCATCCTGCCATTTGAGAAGTGGATGAATCCAAGTCCATTTACCCATTTCACCCTTTGAGATAAAATTAATTCAAAATCTAGCAGTGCATTGAAATAAATATTCACGTGGGAACCTATGGCCAAGTTCATCGGGTTGTTTTCAATATGAAAAGTTTTACCCAGGTATGATAGCCCAAAACCTACGTGATAATTTAGAAAAATCTTTTTACCTCGTATTATGGGGCCGTTGAAGAAGGGGAAAATAGCCGTGGCATTTCCAAAAACCTTTTTATTTCCTAATCCACCGTGAAATAGGCCAATTCCATAGCTAGGCAGCTTATAATATTTTTCCCATGGATTTTTGCCGTTGGTTATAATCCCAGCGTTGATTTCGATAGCTTTCACATGTTTTTCTACCATGTATTCTATTTCTTTCTCGTGGGGTAGTATAAACCCATTATGAACTTTACCTTCAATAAAAAAATGATTTATCCGTTCCTTTTGAGAAAAGGCAATCCTAGGCACCATGATTAAAAGTATGATGATGGCTACCTGGATGTGCGGGTAAAACTTGGTAAATAAGTTGCTGGAAGGGATGGTGATTATTTTCAACCCGGATCCGATATATTTATTACAAGTACAATTACCCGATTCATTTTTTAAAACTGGTGATGTTCGAAAAGAGTGTTTCATTAATATTTGCCCGGGGAATTTTAAAAACCTCAAAAAAATGTATTTTTGCTAAGTTAAAAATTCTTAAGAATGATTTCATTATTTTTTAAAGAAATTAAAAGTTTTTTTGGATCCATCACCGGTTATGTCGTGGTGATAGTTTTTCTATTGGTAAACAGTCTTTTCATGTGGATAATCCCGAGCCAGGATTTGAATATCCTGGAAAGAGGATATGCTGACCTTGAGACTTTATTCGTGATGGCTCCTTGGATTTTTCTCTTTTTAATACCAGCGATCACCATGCGTGTATTTTCCGAGGAAAAAAAATCCGGAACCATAGAATTGCTTTTGGTACGTCCCCTTTCGGACATGCAAGTTATATTAGCCAAATATTTTGCTGGTGTCATTCTCGTGCTGGTTTCTTTATTGCCTACCCTGGTGTATTTTTTCTCGGTATATCAACTTGGTTATCCCCGGGGAAACATGGATATGGGAGGAACTTGGGGATCTTTTATTGGATTGTTTTTTTTGGCAGCCATTTACGTCAGTATAGGTGTTTTTAGCTCTTCCCTAACAAGCAATCAAGTAGTGGCATTCATTGTTTCAGTCTTACTGTCGTTTATTGTTTTCATGGGTTTTGAATCCATAAGTTCTTTAGCGGGAACCACCACCATTGAAAGTTTGCTGAGGAATTTTGGGATCAATGAACATTATAAATCAATGAGCCGGGGGGTAATTGATTCACGGGATGTTATTTATTTCCTCGGATCAATAACTTTTTTTATTCTATTAACAAAAACTGTTTTAGAGAGCAGAAAATGGTAAAGAAAAAATCAGAAAATAAAGATATCCAGGTTAGAAGTGCCAGGAGAAAAAGTATTTCCGGGTTGATCACTTCATTGATCGTGATAGTATTATTGGTTTATATCTCGAGTTTCAAGTATTTCAGGCTTGATTTAACTTCAGATAACCGGTATACTTTATCCAATCAAACAAGGAAAATATTGAAAAACTTGGAAGATGTGGCTCACGTCCGGGTTTACCTGGAAGGTGATTTGCCTTATGATCTTTCCCGGCTTCAAAAATCGACCAGGGAACAACTGGAAGAATTCCGTCAAATTGCAGGTTCTAATCTCCAATATGAATTTATAAACCCTAGCGAAAATCCTGATCCGGGAACAAGAAAAAAAATATACACAGATTTACATGAAAGAGGTTTAAGTCCAACCAACATAGAACATAAAGATGAAGAGGGAGGGACTTCCGAAAAAATTATCTTTCCCGGGGCCATCATAAATTACCGGGGACGTGAACTCCCTGTTGAATTGCTGAATCATTCAAATCTCCCGGCTGAAATAAATATCAATAATTCTATCCAGATGCTGGAGTACACCTTCATACAAGCGATTCAAAACCTAAGTGATACGGTTACCCGCAAAATAGCATTTTTGCATGGAAATGGTGAATTAGAAGAATATCACGTACACGATGCTTCTAAGGCTTTGTCTAAGTTTTACCAGATAGATCGCGGGGCTATCAATGGTCAGTTGGGTATCCTGGACCAGTATGAGGCCGTTATTATTGCACAACCTACCAAGCCATTTAATGAAAAAGATAAATTTGTCATTGACCAATACATTATGAACGGTGGGAAAGTGGCATGGTTTATTGATGCGGTGGATGTGCAAATGGATAGCCTAAAATATGGACAAACCTTGGCTTATAATCGGTCCTTGAACC
Source organism: uncultured Bacteroidales bacterium (assembly GCA_964582245.1). GTDB lineage: Bacteria > Bacteroidota > Bacteroidia > Bacteroidales > CAZOSQ01 > CAZOSQ01. The sequence continues at coordinate 2,985 of CAZOSQ010000025.1, forward strand.
TGGAGGATCAATTATTCAGGTATGGAGCCAGGATTAACTATAAATTGATAAAGGATGTGCAATGTAACGTGATCCCGGTGAATACCGGGCTAGCCGGTGAAAAACCAAAATGGACCCCGGCTCCCTGGTTGTATTATCCCCTAGTCTCATCCAATGGGAACCATACGATTACCAATAATTTGAATATGGTGAAATCAGAATTTGTAACACCCATTGATACAGTCGGTGGCAATCCGAGGGTGAAAAAAAGCATATTGTTGAATTCTTCTAAATACACTCGACTCGTCGATGTTCCGGCCATCATTAGGCTTGAAGAAATAAAAGAAACCCCGGATAAAAGTGCATTTAACAATAGCTTTCAGCCTGTGGCTGTCTTGTTAGAAGGAACCTTTGAATCAATTTTCAGGAACAGGATGTACCACGATCTCTTCCCGGGACAAAAGGTTGATTTTATAGATTCTAGTGTGAACACAAAAATGATCGTGGTTTCTGATGGTGATATTATTAAAAATGATGTTCGAACAACTTCAAATGGGCCGGTTATTGTTCCACTTGGATATGATAGATTTACCAAGCAAACATTTGGGAACAAAGAATTTATAGTAAATGCCATCAATTATCTTACCGATGAAACCGGTCTAATTCAACTGCGTAACAGGGAGTTCAAGTTACGTGTCCTGGACAAGGTAAAGCTTAAAGAAGAAAAAGTAAAATGGCAAGTGATCAATACAGTTATTCCAATATTAATTGTTTTGGTTGCTGGCATACTTTTTAATTATTGGAGGAAAAGAAAATATTCCGCGTAATGAAGAAATTTTTTTACATACTCTTGTTTTCTTTGATCGGGATTGCTGCTTTTTTTTATTTTTCTGATCCTTTTTCCACTTTCGAGAAAAGATATACGGATTTTGCAGTCAAGGATACCTCTGCCGTTTTCGAGATTAGGTTGATGGACAGTAAAAATACTGTTACCTTGAGTAAGAAGGACAAATGGGTTGTACAAGATGTTTTTCCTGTAAAAAAGGCAGCCATTGATTACATGTTTGAAACATTGAATTATCTTGAAATTCAATTTCCTGTTCCTAAAGTACATGAAAAAGAAGTCATTGAACGAATGAAAAAGAACGGGACAAAAGTATCTATACGAGGTAAAGCATGGAGAGATAATAGTTTTTATATCCTCCAGGATACTTTTTTGAACCTTGGGTCTATTATCATGAAATCGGGAAGTGATCATCCTTTTGTTGTACAATCCCCGGGTACAGGAATTCCTGTATCAGCCATTTTTAAAGTAGATGAATTATTTTGGCGCGACAATACTATTTTTGATATTTTTCCCACCCGCATAGCTTCTATAAAGGTAATATACCCGGGAGACACAAGTAAAAGTTTTTCAATCAAGAAGGATGGTCAGCGATTGGTGGTATATAACCAGGGGAAACCTGTTAGTTGCCAAAATGATGAACATGTAAAATATTACCTGGGGATATTTAATAACGTGCGATTTGAGAAATATGACAAACAGCTTTCTTCATCGCGATTGGATTCATTGAAAAATTCCAATCCTTTTGCCATTGTCGAGGTTCTAACCAATGATAATAAGAACGTGAAAGTAGTCTTGCATTCTAAAATGAACCCGGGAGGGCAAAATGAAGATTTTAACCGGTTATATGGGTTTATTAATGACGGGGAAAAAGCAGTGGTCATTAAATTTATTGATATAGCTCTTATTTTAAAGAAAATCAATTACTTTACCTGTGAATAAAAAAGACTGTCCAGCATGTTGGGCAAGTTATTTTTTTTTCGTAATATTGATGTCCATTTAAAAAAATAAATAATTAATATAAAAGGCTATGAAGTTTGTTGTATCTAGTACAGAATTATTAAGTCATTTACAGGCAATAAGCAGGGTTATCAGCCCCAAAAATACATTACCTATATTAGATAATTTCCTATTCAATTTAGCTGGACAAGAATTAGAAATAACGGCTTCCGATTTGGAAACTACTTTAATTACCACCATCAGGCTGGAAAATACAAGTGACACGGGTACCATCGCAATTCCTGCCAAAATATTAACAGATACTTTAAAAGAATTCCCGGAGCAACCCCTGACTTTTGATATTAACCTAGACACTTTGGTAATAGTTATTAATACTGAAAATGGACAATTTACGATTGTTGGTCAAAATGGCGGGGATTTTCCCCAAGTTCCTGAAATAAAAGAGGATAAAAAGTCAGGGCTAAATTTAAATCCCGAATTGCTTTTATCGGGTATAAACAATACAATTTTTGCTACTGCAGATGATGAATTACGTCCAGTAATGAATGGTATTTATATTGAGTTATCCACGGGAGATATTACTTTTGTTGCTTCTGATGCACATAAACTGGTTCGCTATAAAAGAAAAGATATATCTTCGGAAGTTGATTCATCTTTTATTTTACCCAAAAAACCTGCATCACTCTTGAAAAATATTTTGCCAAAGGAAAAAGGCAATGTAACATTAGAGTTTGATGAAAAAAATGCTTCTTTTAACTTGACCAACTATAGAATGGTTTGTAGACTTGTAGAAGGTAATTATCCAAGCTACAGCACTGTTATTCCTACCAATAATCCCAATAAACTTGTGATTGACAGGGTTGATTTTTTCAATACACTCAAGAGGGTATCCGTGTTTTCTAACCAAGCAAGTAACTTGATTAAACTGAAATTAACTGGAAATCAAATAATGATTTCTGCCCAAGATATCGATTTTAGTATTTCTGCTTATGAAAAAATTAAATGCCAATATGATGGTGATGAAATGGAGATAGGTTTTAAATCTCTTTTCTTACTGGAAATTTTATCCAACCTGGAATCAACCGATGTTATAATGGAAATGTCAGATCCCACAAGAGCCGGTATTTTAACTCCTTTTGAAAGCGAAAATCAAGATGAAGATGTCTTAATGCTATTGATGCCAATGATGATAAATGGATAAAGACAGTATAAAATCAAGGTAAACCTAATAGGCTTTTTGATTTAGCTTGTTAGGTTTTTTTTAACTTTAAGTTAATATGAAGCGGGATGATTTTAATTATATTGGATCAAAAAAAACATTTGATAAGAAGATCCTTATTATCAATTCATTTATGGCCAATCTAGTAGATTCTTGCTGTAAATTCGTAGTAAAAAGTTTTTAAAACTGAAGAAGAAAAACACATGAAATTAAATTTAAAGAACCCGATAATTTTTTTTGATATAGAAGCCACGGGGCCGGATATCGTGAATGATAGAATTGTGGAAATATCTTTCTTGAAAATACATGCCAATGGAAAAGAGGAAAGTAAGACATATAGGGTTAACCCGAAGATAAAAGTTAGTCCCCAGGCTTTAGCTATTCATGGGATTAAAAATGAAGATCTTAAAGACGAACCTACTTTCGCAGAAATTGCCAAATCACTAGCCAAGGAATTTGAGGGGTGTGACCTGGCCGGGTATAGTTCCAACAAATTTGACATACCCATCCTAGTGGAAGAATTTCTAAGAGCCGGGGTAGATTTTGACATGAAAAAAAGAAAATGGATTGATGTTCAAGTTATTTTTCACAAGATGGAACAACGTACTCTTTCCGCGGCTTATAAATTTTACTGCGCAAAAGAACTGGACAATGCACATAGTGCCGAGGCGGACACCAAGGCTACTTACGAAATACTTAAAGCCCAACTTGATAAATACTTGGATGCAGATTTTAAAGATCACAAGGGGAACATCTGCCAGCCTATTATCAATGATATGGAAAAATTAGCTTCTTTTTCATCTCACAATAGAAATGTTGATTTTGCTGGAAGGATTATCTATAATGATGAGGGGAATGAAATTTTTAATTTCGGGAAATACAAGGGTAAAAAAGTGGAAGATGTTTTTGAAACGGATCCTGCATACTATGGTTGGATTATAAATGGAAACTTCCCCTTGTATACCAAGAAAGTTGTGACTAATATCAAACTTCGAAAATTTGGGAAATAAAAGTTCGGGGGCTCCCATTTAATATAATTTGCTGTTTCATGGTTAAAATATTTGAAATATGAAAATAATTTGTATTGGCTGGAATTATCATGATCATGCGAAAGAATTAAACAATCCTATTCCCAAGGAACCTGTCTTTTTTTTGAAACCTGATTCGGCTTTAATTCGAGATAATAAGCCCTTTTATTTACCAGGTTTTTCCCATGAAATTCACCATGAAGTGGAAATCGTGTTAAAAATCGGGAGATTGGGTAAAAATATTAAGCAGGCTTTTGCCTCTAGGTATTATGATGAAATAGGAATAGGAATAGATTTTACAGCCCGGGATATCCAACGACAGTGCAAGAAAGAGGGTAAGCCTTGGGAGATAGCAAAAGCCTTTGATGGTTCTGCCCCGGTGGGAAGTTTTATTACCGCTGAAAAATTTAGAAGCAAGTCCAATATTAATTTCGAATTGATAATAAATGGTCAACAAGTACAAGCTGGGAATACCGGGGATATGATTTTTTCTTTTGACAAGATTATCGAATACGTATCCCAATTTATGACACTAAAGATAGGAGACCTTATTTTTACTGGTACTCCTGTAGGCGTTGGCCCCGTTGAAATTGGAGATCATTTGGTGGCATCCATTGAAGGACAGGAATTATTGAATTTTCATATTAAATAAGGAGTACGTCCTTGTAAGAAAATTAATGAAATAGCATTAGGGGAACAAGTTGCATGATTTAGTTGTTGTATTTTTTTAGTTATAACAAAAAGAAAACGAGAGTATTATTAAAATTTACATTTTTTTTTTAAATTTGCGTGGCATGACATTAAGGGAAAACACGTTGTTTTATGTATCAAAACAATCTGTTTTATAAAAAAAAATATTTAATAATGAGGAAATACGGTGTATTAGTAGTAGTGGGAGTGGTGATAATTTCTTTTTTTTATTTATCCGCAATAAAGAGTGATGGAAAGGAAAATTTTGAATATGAATGGAAATCCACTTCAAAAAAATCAAAAATACACCCTTCGAAAAATCCACATCTCTATAGCTTTGTAAAGAACTACGAGAATTGGTTTTCACATTATTTTGACAGCACAAATGTGCCTGGATCCGCCTTGTGTATAATTAAAGATACTACTATACTATACATGAATGGTTTCGGGAATAAAATAAATACCAGGGTAGATCCTGTAGATGACCAAACAGTATTTAGATTGGCCTCAGTTTCTAAGGGTTTTGCTGGTGTCCTGGTTGGAATTTTGGCTGATGAAGGAGTTCTATCTTTGGACGATCCAGTTTCCAAGTATGTGCCTGAATTTACTATTGGCACGAAAAATCACGCTAAAAAATTGAAAATTAAACACCTTCTTTCTCATACTACAGGTCTTTCTTATCATACTTATACAACATTGGTGGAAGATGGAATGTCATTGGATGAAATGTTATTGAGATTTAGGAAAATTGAAGCAGCAACAGATACCGGGAAGGTATATAGTTACCAAAATGTTATCTATAGCTTGATAGAGAAAGTGGTTCAATCTGCTACCGGAAAATGTTTTAGCCATTTAATGGCCGAAAAAATATTTATGCCTCTAGGAATGTCTACAGCCTCAACATGTTATAATGAAATGAAAAAGAATCATAATATTGCATATCCTCATTATTATACTGGAAAAAGTTGGAGAGATAAAAATATATCCAGGGAATATTATAACGTAATAGCTGCAGGAGGTCTTAATGCGAGCATAAATGATATGTCCAAATGGTTAATCGCAATAATGGGTAATCAACCCGGGGTAATAGGAAAAGATATCATGGAAAAAGTTTTTTGCCCAAGGGTTACCACGGCCATAAAGTGGAAATATTACAAGAGATGGCCTTTCGTTAACAAGGTTCATTACGGTTTGGGATGGCGTATTTTAGAAACCGATAGGGAGGACATCATTCATCATGGTGGTTATGCCAATGGATATCGTGCTGAAATCGCATTTATCCCTAAAGAAAAAATTGGAATATGTATATTGGTAAATGGTCCGGCAGAATTAGCCAACTTAAGTTTGCCCACTTTTTTTAGTATGTATGAACAACATGTAGATTCTATAAATATTTGGGAAAACCAACAAAAAATCCTTGTCAATCTTATGCATGGGGAGAATGCCATTGCGCCAATTTATAATTGGTAATCAGTTTTACTACTTTCATCAACCCCAATTCTTGGTTTCCGTCTTATTCGTATTATTTTGCTTGTCCTGTTTCTTACTGGAGAACTATAGACGTCACGTGATACATTTTGCAAGTAAGAGAAATATTTTGAATTTGCTTTCACCCATTTATTTAAAATATGATGCCCGATGAATTTTAAAATAGGTTGATAAAAATTTGGATTTTTCCTCTTTCCTTTAACTTTATGAATTAAAAGTGGAAGTATATTTAAGATAATATTACTAAATTGTTGAATACCCTCTCTATAGGAATAAAATTTTCGAAAAGCAGAAACCATTCCTTGTTGTAGCTCTTTTGGTTTCATTTTGGCCGGTTTAAATACTACATGCATGGCATCATAAAATTCCCACTTTTTATGTAAAAGCCTGTTTTCTTTTTCAATTTTCCTATAAAATTCTGTACCCGGGAGAGGTGTTAAAATCATATATTGTACTGAACCAATTCCACTCTTTCTGCAAAAATCTGATGTTAAATGAAAAATATCCTTGGAATCAGTGTCTGCACCAAAAATAAACATTCCATGAACATGAATATTATTTTGTTCAAACACCTGTATAGAACGTTGGATGTCTTCTACTTTTTGTTTTTTCTTGAATTCTTTAAGACTTACGGGATTAATAGATTCAAAACCTATATAAACAGTATTGCAGCCACTCGTTTTCATTTTCTTTACCAGGTTCTCATCTTTACTTGCTTCTGTTCTTAGTTGGGCAGACCATTTTCCTTTAAAATTTATTTCCCGCATCCGTTCAATCAATTTTTCGGTTCTTTTTTTATCCAAAACAAAATGATCGTCCACGAAAAATATAGTTTTGTCCTTGTATCGAGATAATTCTTCGATCACGTTTTCAACATCTCTTACCCTGTATCCCCTGCCAAACATTTCAGTGACCGAGCAGAAATTACAATCGAAAGGGCAGCCTCTTGAGGTTAAAATAGGCCAGATCTTAATCGTTTCCCAATTTTGAATTAGTTTGAAATTAGGGAAAGGAAGTTTGTTCAGGTCGTTTAATTTTTTACCATATACAATTTTACCCTTTAATTTCCCGGAAAGCAAATCCAGGATATCATTTTCGGCTTCACCAACAAATACCTGGTCAAAATGGGGTGCCACATCCCCGGGAATCATGCTTGCATGAATCCCTCCTACAAGGGTTCTTGCTCCCAATCCATATGATTTCCTAAGTTCTTTGTATTCCTTGGCAATTTCTTTTCCCCTTGTGATAGTAGATGTCATGCTGCTAATACATAAAATATCCACGTCAACCAATTCTCTCGAGTTAACATTTCTACCTAGGATATTTTCATTGATCACGGTCACTTGGTAACCTGCATTTTCAGCTATCGTGGCCAAGTATATTGGGCCTAACATGGGTATACTCATGAATTGGTTAAAAACATTGACATTACCCCTAGGTTCCACGAAAGCTATTTTGGTATTTAGTTGTAGATTCATAGATAATTTATTTTACTTAAACACGAAGTATTGGATCAATAAATACGAGCCTTCTATTTTAACAAAACAGGAGAAAATATTGTTTTGGTTGAGTAAACCCGGATGAAGGAAAGGTAGTTAGTGTCATTTTAGTGATAGTCGTTCGGGTAGAAATGCCCTACGTTTCTTGGTTAGGGATGGTTCTATCTCACATGCAACGCTAAACTTTCTGGAATTCGGACGAATTAGATGCAGGATTATATTTCTTGAAATAGGTATCCAATTAGGATATGATAAAGCATGAGGATTCGACAAGCCCATATGCCGGATTACTTATTTTAAGCGATAGATTTATTAAATAGCTAAACACAAACATATACTTAAAAGAATGAAAATTGAAAAATTAACTGGGCTTGGAAGACCATTGGATTCAAAATATCCAACCAATAAAGCCATTTCAGCAATTATAATTATCTCGATATTGGTTGGAATGTCAATTGAATGGATATCAGGGGCTGCGTGGTATAGTGGGTTATTTAAAGGGATAGGTGTAGGGCTTTCAATATTTTTTGCATGGGCAATAGCCCGGGAACTGGATCCTGATCATGATTATTCGGCTTTTGTGGCAGTTTTTTTATCGATAGGGGGAATAATTTTATGGTCTCAACCAGGATTCCTGCAACTATTTTGGATATTGCTGGCTTCTCGAACTGTTAATCGTACCACTGGACTCCATGCGAACGTGCTCGATTCGATCCTGGTTACAGGATTGAACTTTTGGCTTGTTTGGGAGGGAAATTGGCCATATGGTTTATTGACAGTGTTTGTTTTTTTATTGGATGCACATCTGTTTCCCCGGTTGAAAAAACAATATATTTTTGCTTTTTTGAACTTTCTTTTCATCTTGGTTGCTGCTTTGGTTGGAATATACCCATTGAATTTCAGTCTTCCACCCAAATGGGTGATTTTAATGCAGGTTATCTTATCAATCGCTTTTATTCCTGTTATTTTAAGCTCTAAACAAATGTCAAGTAAAGGTGATAAATCCGGTATTAGGTTATCTCCAACCCGTCAAATTGCAACTCAGTTGCTGATGGTAACTTTGGGCATCCTATTGACTTTCTCAAATGGGGCAAAGGGTTTTAAAGATTTTTTTGTTTTTTGGGCAGCCATAGGTGGAACAGCATTATACTGGTACATTTTAAAAATAAAGTTCTTGGTAATAAGACAAGAAAAATAAATGAATATTTGAAACTTGAAAATCTTTTTTCTAATGGATGTTTTTAGTGAAAAAAAGAAAATCATGAACAATTTTTGCTAATTTTATCAGTCAAATTGTTAAAATTCTTAGAATGTATTCTACTGGCAATCCGCAGTTGCAATTGGCGTTTGATTTCGTGCAATTTACAAACAAAAACATTTTTCTGACCGGTAAAGCCGGCACAGGTAAAACTACCTTTTTGCATAACCTGAAAAAATTATCGCCCAAGCGAATGGTTGTAGTGGCTCCAACTGGTGTTGCCGCGATAAATGCCGGGGGGGTAACCATTCATTCTTTTTTCCAAGTTCCTTTTGGACCGCAGATTCCTTCCGATAGAAGACCTGAACCCGCAAGCACGAATAATATAAAAAAATTAAACCGGGAAAAAATTAATATTATTCATAATTTGGATCTTTTGGTTATAGATGAAATTAGCATGGTGCGGGCAGATTTGCTAGATAGTATAGACGATATTTTAAGACGTTTCAAGGATCGAAATTTACCCTTTGGTGGAGTGCAGCTACTAATGATTGGAGACCTGCAGCAGCTTGCTCCCGTGGTTAAAGAAGAGGAGTGGCAAATTTTACGTGATTATTATAGTTCCCCCTTTTTTTTTAGTAGTAATTCACTCAATCAAACAGATTATGTTAGCATTGAATTAAAGCAAGTATATAGGCAGACTGATAAATTATTTATAGAATTGCTCAACAAGGTAAGGGATAATCGACTTGATCCTGTAGCCTTATTAGAATTAAATAAAAGATACATCCCGGGTTTTTTGGAGAAAGAGCATGAAGGATTCATTATCTTGACTACCCACAATAACCAGGCTCGGCAGGTAAATGAAAATAAATTAAAAAAATTAGCCGGTCAAACTAGATCTTTTAAAGCAATTATAGAGAATGATTTTCCTGAATATTCTTATCCTACCGAGCCACTTTTGACATTAAAAAAAGGAGCCCAAGTAATGTTCTTGAAAAATGACAGTTCTCCCGAAAAACTTTTTTTCAATGGAAAAATAGGGATAGTATCAAAAATTGAAGAAGAGGTTGTTTATGTTAAATGTCCTGGAGATGAACAAGAAATTGTCGTGGAAAAAACCAGTTGGCATAACACTAAGTACTCTATTAATCAAGAGACAAAAGAAATTCAAGAAACCATCATTGGCAAGTTCACCCAGTATCCTTTAAAATTAGCCTGGGCCATAACCATCCATAAAAGCCAGGGACTAACATTTGAAGAAGCTGTAATTGATGCGAATGCCGCGTTTGCCCATGGACAAGTTTACGTGGCTCTAAGCCGGTGTAAGACCCTTGAAGGCATGGTTTTAAGTACACCTTTGTCAGAAGGGGCTTTTATCAATAACTTAGCCGTTTCAAAATTTAACCAGGATGTTGAAAATAATCAACCGGGAGTTAACCAATTAGCAGGGGCAAAAAAGGAATACCAATTACAAATGCTTCGTGAACTATTCAACTTTAATTCTATCCAGCGGCGTCTTTATTACCTAGTAAAAATTTTTAACGAAAATCAATCCATTTTGGCTGGGAATAAACCCATTGAATTAAGTGAGTTAAGCGTGTTTTCAAGAACTGAAATTATAAATGTTTCTGAAAAATTTGAGAAACAAATAATATCTCTTGCACAGGGTGATAATGACTTAGAAAATAATAATATTTTGCAAGGAAGGGTGAAAAAAGCTTCTGGATATTTTTTGGATAAACTGGAAAACAAAATCATTACTTTCATTGAAAATTTTGTCGTGGAAACGGATAACAAGAAGGTGAAAAAGACCATAATGGAAGTAATTAATCACCTGGGTGAAGACGTTAAGATTAAAATAGCATGTCTTCGTGTTGCACAAGAAGGCTTTTTAGTGAAAACATATTTGAATACCAAGGCCAAAACATACTTGGATAATCCGGCAAAGAGCCAGGAGAAAGAAAAGAACGATACTCCTGTCACTCCCCCTGAATCAAAATACCCGGAATTATATGAGCGACTAAAATCTTGGCGCAATATGAAAGCTTCTGAATTAGGATTACCTCATTTCATGATTCTCCAGGTTAAAACCATGGTGGAATTATCCTCGTTTCTTCCTTCTTCAAAAATCCTGTTAAAAAAAATCAACGGGATGGGTAAAAAGAAAGTTGAAAATTATGGGACGGAATTGTTGGATATAATTATCAAGTATAGCCAGGAGAAGGGGTTATCCTTATACTCGGAAGAGAATTTTAAACAAGAAAATGAAACATCAATTAAAGAGGAAAGAAAAAATACAAGGCAGGTAAGTTTTGAATTATTTTTATCAGGAAAGAACTTGAAAGAAATTGCCGCTGCCAGGAATCTAGCCCAAAGCACAGTGGAAGGGCATTTGGCTCATTATGTAGCCACTGGTGATATTGAAGTCGAAAAATTGGTTGAGGTCGAAAAAATATCAATTATAACAGATTTTTTTCTATCTAAAAATAATTATTCATTAAAAGAGGCAAAGAACATGTTGGGGGAAAAAATAACTTACGGAGATTTAAAACTTGTGGTTAAACACCTGGAATATAAAAAAATGTTAAATATATCCGGGTAGGGAAATTTATCAAAGTTTATTATGGGATATCGAACAATATAATTAAAATTGAGTTAAAACTAAAAATTTAATTTCTAACGTTTCATTTATAATTTATAATTTCAGAGAATGACAAAAACAACCTCAAAAATCAATAGTGGATACAGGGCTCTTGCCAAGATTTTCATGGAGAAGATTCGTGATGATAAAACCGTGGTTGAGCTGGCGTTATTTGGTTCCGTGGCGGGTTTGGATCCTCACCCAATGAATGTTGATATGGCACTCGTTTTGAATAATTTTGATGAAATATCCGGGATTGCTAAAAAAGCAAGAGGATTGACCTCTATCAATGCAAATTGGGTCATTCATGTATTTGATAAAAAAATGAATTTCAAGGGATTTATTTGCCAGAGAAAAACATGTCCGGCCGCTTCCGAGGAATGTTATATTGATGGATGTGGGGAAATTTCCTTTTTAAAAGCTTACCGGCATTATAAATTTGAACCAGCCCTATTTTATGTCTCTCCATTTGAAATGTTAATTCAAAATGAAAGTGAGAGTGTGATTTTGAAATATAAAAAGAATCTTGGACTATCTTATACCCGTTCATATGATATTCATGAAACCATCACGAAAAATTGTGTAGATTGCGGGGAGACTTTTATGATTGACCATGGGGATCAAAAATATTTCCGGAGAATGGAATGGAGCATGCCAAACCGCTGTGATAATTGTCGTTTAAGAAAGAACCTCGGTTTTATACCCGAGGATTTTGACGATGAGCATGATATCTGTTGATATTGCAGATCTTTATTATTCATGAGGGCTTATGAAAATTGGCAATTTGCCGGTCAATTTATTTTTCTAAATCTAGGGAGAAAGTTGATGTTTTTATAATATGCTGTATTAAAAAATCAGGCTACAATAAGTTTTTTTTTTGAATTGCAAAAAGTTGAAAATTAATATTAGCCTAATAATCGAATTTCATGGAACAAAATAATTGATGATCCTGTTTTTTATTTTATTAAAGTAAAAAACATCCGAAATGAAACATGAATCATACTGGAAATTAGAGTCAATTAGGCAAGATTTTCCAAAATTTCAACAAGAAGTAGAAACAGGTATAGTCATAGTTGGTGGGGGTATTACAGGTTTGACCACCGCTTACCTGTTACACCAAGAAGGATACAAGGTAACAGTTTTAGAAGCAAGAAAATTGGGAGATGGGACTACAGGATCCTCAAGTTGTCATTTAACTAGTTCAATTGATTTTTCCTACCGCGAATTAGTTAATTTATTTGGGGTGGAAAAAGTAAAATTGGTCGCTTCTTCCCGGGTGGAAGCCATCAATAAAATTGAAGATATTTTAGATCAATTATCTATTGATTGTGATTTTC
>CAZOSQ010000026.1:0-15616 GCA_964582245.1 uncultured Bacteroidales bacterium
TTTGAAATATATTAATGAATCAGGTTTTCATAAACAACCTTGTGAAACTTGACATATAGGATAAAAAAACTCCAATCTTTTTAAAAAGGATGATGGTTAGAATAAAAGAAAAAGTACTACAAAGCTTAAATATTAATATTGGTCATAATCTACCTTTTCTTTTGTAATAAGGAATACTTCTCCGTCCATAGAGAATCTTTCTCCATTTATATACCTCCCAAAAGCTTCCCAGTTATATTGTCCTTTTGGCAATAATTTTCCATCAAGGTAACCTGTCCATGCCTTGTTCACATCATTCGTTTCAAAAATCAAAAGCATAGTAGCCGGGTCATAAACCTTCATGTAATAATCTGCAATACCTTTACTAACGGGAACAAACATTTTTTGTAATTTTTCTTCACCTATCCCTGCTTGGGGATAAAATTCTTTTGGAAAAACCAAATGACATTCGGTCTTGACAATACTTGACTTTAATTCATAGGTATCAGAGCAATTATATTTGTTATATACAATTTGTTTAATATTATAAGTTCCTGGTTCCTTGTAATTGTTCATGGGGTTTAATTCATTGCTTGTATTACCATCCCCAAAAAACCACTTGTAACTTTCTCCGTTTACAGATTTGTTCTTAAATACCAATTTATTCTGGCTATAATTAGATAATTTTTCGTCTATTTCAAAATTAGCCCTAGGTCTTGGATAAACCTCAATTATTTCCGAGTAAGAATACCATTTGGAATCGTGTAATGATTTCAAGGTAACTTTATATTTCCCGGGCTTATCATATACAACACTTGTCTTATCCTTATTCTTTACAATTTTAATGTCTAAATCCCATACGTTATTACTTGCTCCGGAACTTGCGTTTTCAAAATGGACTTCCAAGGGAACACAACCTGATTTTGCAGAGACCTCAAAATGTGTTACAGGTAACACATTTTCTTTTATTACTTTCTCATCAACTGGATTAATAATATTATTAGTTTGCTCCGGATTATCTATATCTAAATTATTGGAATGAATTGTATTATTATTATTTTCTTGTAAATTTAAACTTTGACTAATGTCATCATTTGCTGAAAAATCATGGATTATTGAATAAATAGGAATAGAACAAGTTGCAAGGGTAATCAATGTTAAATAATATATATTAAACTGGTTTAATTTAAACTTAAGAAAACTTCTTAGCCACAATTTGTAATGGATTTTATTCCATACCCCAGAGGATGGAGTAATCTGAAATCCATTGAAATTGTTCTTGTATAATTCTTCTATGTTATTTATTCCTGCCATGTACAATTTTTTCTTGTTTAGCCAATTCTTTAATCAACCATTTTCGAGCTCTTAAAAATTGTGTTTTTGATGTATTTTCGTCAATATTCAACATCTCTGCAATTTCTTTATGTTTGTATCCTTCAATAGCAAAAAGGTTAAACACCATTTTATAACCTTCGGGAAGACGTTGCAGTAAATCATTCAACTCTTGGGTTGAAAAAGCTGTTTCGGGGGTGACTTCTATCTGTACATCTTCCTGCACGTCTTCTAATTCATTATGGTAATAATGTTTTTTATTCTTGTGAAAATTAGTAATAGCCGTATTTACCATTACTCTTTTCATCCAGCCAACAAGGTGCCCCTTCCCCGAATAGTCATTAATGTTTTCAAAGATCTTTAGAAAGCCTTCTTGTAAAATATCTTCGGCTTCTGAAATATCATTTGCATACCGTGCACATATACCCAGTAATGTAGGAGCATATGTCTCGTAAAGCTTTTTTTGTGCTTTCCGGTCATTCTTTTTACAACCTTCAATTATTTTTTCTTGGTTTAACACAGCTTTACATTATTTAGACTCAAAAATCTTCAAAATAGTTGCACAAATATTTAATAAAGATAAAAAATAACCAGTAATTATATTGCTAATACATGAAATAAATATCCTTTATATCGAATAAAAACTTGAATTACAAATAAATAATTCAAATTATATTCATTACTAAAAAAAAGAGAATTTTAAATTAATATTAAATTGTATCATTGATACAATTATTCTTGATGTTCTCGAATCTCCTTTTTCAAGTACTTAATTATTAAACGCAAGCATACAACAAAAATTTTAAAACAAGGTTTACGGTTAAACTGGAAAATAAGTTCACGTATCTTTCTTCAACAGTTTCAAAGGTTTTATTTAATAACTTTTACCCTATTATTTCGTTCATAAATAATTTAGTAATTTTGGATGATATGAATTTCAAACTTGTATCGGAATATAAACCAACCGGTGATCAACCTGAAGCAATTAAACAACTCGTTGATTCCATTAACAGGGGTATTAAGAATAATACATTGCTAGGAGTAACCGGTTCAGGAAAAACATTCACAATCGCAAATGTAACAGCACAATTGAATAGGCCTGTCCTGGTTTTAAGCCACAACAAGACATTAGCAGCCCAGCTTTACGGTGAATTCAAGTACTTTTTTCCTGAAAATGCTGTTGAATATTTTGTTTCTTATTATGATTATTACCAACCTGAAGCATATTTACCGGTTACTGATACTTATATCGAGAAAGATTCATCTATAAACGAGGAAATAGAAAAACTTAGGTTAAGCACTACCTCTTCTTTACTTTCTGGACGAAAGGATGTAATTGTTGTATCATCTGTGTCGTGTCTTTATGGAATAGGCAACCCGGAGGATTTTTATGAAAACACCATCATTCTTAAGAAGGGACAGGTAATCAACAGGAATCAATTGCTTCGAAAATTAGTAGAAAGCTTGTATTCTCGTAACGAAGTAGATTTTAAAGGTGGAACATTTCGTGTAAAAGGAGATACCATAGATGTTTACCTTGCTTATTCAGATACTTGTTACCGAATTCAATTTTGGGATGATGAAATAGAAGAAATTCAATCGTTTGATCCTTTAAATGGATTTGTATTAGAGGAACTGGACCAGGCCATAATTTACCCGGCCAATATATTTGTTACAACAAAAGAACGAATAAACCGGGCTATTTACCAGATTCAAGATGACCTTGTGAAACAAATTGAATACTTTAACAACCAGGGAAGGATATTAGAAGCAAAAAGGTTGGAAGAAAGGGTTACTTTTGATCTTGAAATGATCAAGGAACTAGGTCATTGTTCCGGGATAGAAAATTATTCAAGGTATTTTGATGGTAGGGCTCCAGGTACGCGGCCCTTCTGTTTATTAGATTATTTTCCTAATGATTTTATCATGGTTATTGATGAAAGCCACGTTACTATTCCTCAAATAAGGGCCATGTTTGGAGGGGATCATTCTAGGAAAGTTAATCTCGTAGAACATGGATTTCGACTTCCAGCAGCCATTGATAACCGACCATTAAAATTCGAGGAATTTGAAAAAATAATTGGAACAACGATATTTGTTAGTGCGACACCAGCCGAATATGAACTTGAAAAGTCAGAAGGAATAGTGATCGAGCAAGTTATAAGACCAACAGGTTTGCCTGATCCTATTATAGAAGTTAGGCCTAGCCTAAACCAGGTGGATGATTTAATGAAAGAAATACATGATAGAATTGATAAGAATGAACGTGTACTTGTCACCACCTTAACCAAGAGAATGGCAGAGGAATTAACCAAATATCTCGCTTCGTTCAACATCCGTTGTCGTTATATTCATTCAGACGTTGAAACCCTTGAAAGGGTGGAAATCATGGATCAATTACGCAAGGGTATTTTTAGCGTATTAATCGGGGTTAACTTGCTTCGTGAAGGATTAGACCTCCCGGAAGTTTCCTTGGTATCAATATTAGATGCTGATAAAGAAGGATTTTTACGTTCTGAAAGATCTTTGACACAAACCGCTGGAAGGGCTGCAAGAAACTTGAATGGAAAGGTTATCATGTATGCAGATAGGATAACTGGTTCAATGCAAAGAACTATTGACGAAACTAACAGGAGAAGGCATAAACAATTGGATTATAATAGGGAAAACAATATAAGTCCCCGCCAAATTGTAAAAGCCTCAAGAAATATGATGGGAGTGGATATTGAATTGGATAAAAAAACTTACATCAATTCATCTCAAGGGAACTTAGGGATAGCCGCTGACCCGGTAATTCAATATATGAGCAAGCCGGCCCTGGAAAAAACCATTGAAAAAACAAAAAAAGCCATGGAAAAAGCGGCAAAAAATTTAGATTTTTTAGAAGCTGCTAGGTTAAGGGATGAAATGTTTGCACTTAAGGAAGAACTTAAAAAGAAAAAATAAAGGCTACCCGAAAGTAGCCTAGTAATAGCTTCATAATATTTAAATACAAGTTATCCCAGGTAAGTTTTTAATAATTTACTCCTGGAAGTATGTCTTAATCTACGAATTGCTTTTTCTTTGATTTGACGAACCCTTTCACGAGTTAGTCCAAACCGTTCTCCTATTTCTTCCAAGGTCATTTCTTGGCAACCTATGCCAAAGAAAAGTTTCACGATATCACGTTCCCTTTCTGTAAGGGTTGAAAGTGCTCGTTCAATTTCCTTGATCAAAGATTCGGTAATTAATGTTTTGTCAGCTTTGGGTGAATCATTATTAATCAATACATCCAGCAAACTGTTGTCTTCTCCTTCTACGAATGGGGCATCTACAGAAACATGTCTTCCTGATACCCTCAAGGTATCAGATATTTTTTCTTTTGGTAACTCAAGCGTATCCGCCAATTCTTCAGGTGATGGGGTGCGTTCAAATTCTTGTTCGAACTTAGAAAAAGCTTTATTAATCTTATTTAAAGAACCAACTTGGTTAAGAGGTAATCTCACGATCCTTGATTGTTCAGCCAAGGCCTGTAAAATTGATTGCCTAATCCACCATACTGCATAAGAAATAAATTTAAAACCTCTTGTTTCATCGAATTTTTCAGCCGCTTTAATCAAACCAAGATTTCCTTCATTGATTAAATCAGGAAGGCTAAGTCCTTGGTTTTGATACTGTTTTGCCACAGAAACCACGAACCTAAGGTTGGCCCGTGTCAGTTTCTCAAGGGCTTCCCTATCCCCCTTTTTAATTCGTTGTGCTAACTCAACCTCTTCTTCAACAGTAATCAACTCTTCTTTCCCGATTTCCTGCAAATATTTGTCAAGCGAAGCACTCTCTCGATTGGTAATTGATTTGGTAATCTTTAGCTGTCTCATACATCTCCCTCGTGTGATAGAAAAATTTACGCGAATTTACTGATTTTAATTATCAATTTCAAAAAAATCTATAAATTATGTTAAATAATTATAAATATTTTAAAATGACAATGCACTTTATACAAACTTATTTTTTATTTATTTATTATCTTCCAAATGCATAATATGCTTTAAATCCATTGGGGTATAATCCTTCTATATAAACTCCACCTTTAATTTTATCTATAATTTCCTTTACGTCAGCAGCATCTTTTACTTGCTGATTATTGATAGAGGTAATTATAAAACCTTCTTTTATGCCCGCAGTTTTAAATTTTCCACTTCCTAAATCTTCAATTTTTACCCCATGTTCTATATTTAATAATTTTTTTTCTGTATTGTTGATTTCCTGTAGTTTAGCACCAAAAAATACCAATTTTTCTTTTGCCCTGACTATTCCGGTATCCCCATGTATATTACGTAAAACCACTTCATATTGTTTCCTTTTTTTATCTCTTATTAATTCTATATTAACTTTTTCCCCGGGGGTATAACGGCTAACTTGTTCTTGGAGTTCAGCAGTAGAATTTACATTTACCCCATTAACACTCGTGATTATATCATCGGCCTTTATTCCCGCGTTAATTGCAGCACCATTTTCACTTAAACCACTCACATAAACACCAAAAATTTTCTCTAACCCTTTTTCCTTGGCCATTTCATCAGTCACATCCATGATTCTAACACCCAATAATGCTCGTTGTACTTCACCATATTCCACTATATCTTTCACCACTTTCCTAACTATATTCACCGGTACGGCAAAAGAATTTCCTGAATATACCCCGGAAGGAGAAATTATAGCTGTATTCACCCCGACAAGTTCTCCTTTCAAATTTACCAAGGCACCACCACTATTGCCCCTGTTTAAAGCGGCATCAGTCTGGATAAATGACTCGATTCGATAACTGTCATCCAATATCCCTAGATTCCTTCCTTTCGCACTCACAATCCCGGCAGTAACTGTTGATGTTAAATTATAAGGATTACCAACAGCCAATATCCATTCACCAACCCTTAAAAGATCCGAATCACCATATGGCACTTGGAATAGATCTTTACCATCAATTTTTAGTACTGCTAGGTCAGTTTGAGGATCTGATCCAATTAATTCTGCCTTATATTCCCTATTATTATTCAATTTTATAATAATTTCATTAGAATTTTCAATCACATGATTATTCGTGACAATATATCCTTCTTTGCTAACAATAACACCTGATCCTATTCCCATAACAGGTTCTGCTTTTTTCCCTTCCTGTGTCCCGTAGAAGAAATCAAAAAGTGGGTTTGAATAGGTTTCGGCATCTGTTGTTGTTTTTACGTGTACCACCGCATGGATAGTCTTTTCAGCAGCTGAAATAAAATTATATTCTCCTGTATCATTTTTCCATTGATAATTTGCTAGGCTTGCGGGTTGAATAACATTCGTTACAAGGGTAGTTTCGTCCCGGAAAAATTTATCATAAACAAATACAGCAACAAATGTTGTTGAAAAGACTAGTAATATTAAACCAATATTTTTCTTTCTCGTATCAAAATTTAATTTCTTCATTATTTTATTTCATATTTTAACAAGTAAAGATTAATTTTGTTTATAATTTCTAAATCAATTATCCAAAGCTATCTTTGAGTAGTTATGAATAAATGTATCACCTTCAACAATGAAATACCAGCATTCATGGTTTAGATACTAAGTGTAAACGTGATTTATTAATTAGAGATAAATTATTACAAAGTTAAAAAATCACGAGAAAGAAGTAAATTTAAAGTAAAAAAAATTAATATAAAACACGATTGCAAAAATGAACGTGCATTTTTTTAAGTACCAGGGAACAGGAAATGATTTTATCATCGTGGATTGTAGGGAATTAAATCCCTCTATATTTTCTGCGAAAGTAATTAAAAGTTTATGTGACAGGAGATTTGGAATTGGCGCTGATGGATTGATGTTATTCTTATATCATAATGATATGGATTTTGAAATGAAATATTTCAATTCCGATGGAAATGAAGGAACCATGTGTGGAAATGGTGGGCGTTGCATTGTTGCATTTGCTAAAAAACTGGGTATTATAGAACATACCGCTACTTTTTTAGCCATTGACGGAATTCATGAAGCGACAATTGACATGGATAATATCGTGAGATTAAAAATGCAAGATGTCATTGAAGTGGAAAGAAACAGGCCCAATTACTTTTTGAATACAGGCTCTCCCCATTACGTGAATTTCATGGAAGACATTGACCACCTGGACGTGTATTCCGAGGGAAAAAAAATCCGGAACAATGTCCGTTTCAAGAAAGAAGGTACCAATGTAAATTTTGCTCATGTCAACAATAATGAAATTTATGTCCGTACCTATGAACGAGGGGTAGAAGATGAAACTTTATCTTGTGGAACCGGTGTTGTAGCAACAGCCATTTCCGCTGGTTTTTATAGAGAATCGGATATATCTTCTTATAAAATAAATACTTTGGGTGGACGATTGAAAGTGAGTTTTAAGAAGGTAAATGAAAACAGGTTTGAAAATATTTGGTTAGAAGGACCTGCTGAATTTGTTTTCAAGGGAGAAATTGAAATATAAAATATTCTTAATTGAATTAAATAAAAAAGCCGGGAATTTTCCCGGCTTTTTTATTGTTTGTATTTCTTTAAACATCAATATTAGCATATTTTGCATGTTTCTCGATAAATTCTCTCCTTGGTGGCACTTCATCTCCCATTAGCATGGAGAAAATTCGATCTGCCTCGGCAGCACTTTCAATAGTGACCTGTCTTAAGGTCCTAAACTCGGGATTCATGGTAGTATCCCAAAGCTGTTCGGCATTCATTTCTCCAAGACCTTTATATCGTTGAATATGAACTGCCGACTCTTTTCCTTTGCCCAATTCTTCTATAGCCATTGTCCTTTCTTCCTCTGTCCAGCAATATTTTTCCCTGTTACCTCTTTTTATAAGGTAAAGAGGTGGTGTAGCAATATATAAATATCCTCTTTCAATTAATTCATGCATATAGCGGAAAAAGAATGTCATTATCAATGTAGCAATATGGCTTCCATCAACGTCCGCATCTGTCATGATGATAACTTTATGATATCGAAGTTTTTCAAGGTTCAAAGCTTTACTGTCTTCTTCTGTACCAATAGATACTCCAAGAGCAGTAAAAATATTTTTTATTTCCTCGTTTTCAAATATTTTATGGTGCAAAGCTTTTTCCACGTTCAAAATTTTACCCCTTAAGGGCATAATTGCTTGGAATTTTCGATCTCGTCCTTGTTTTGCAGTACCTCCTGCTGAATCACCCTCCACTAGGTACAATTCTGTATTCTCCGGATCTTTTTCAGAACAATCTGCTAACTTACCTGGCAACCCGGCACCGGAGAGCACTGTTTTTCTTTGAACTAGTTCCCGGGCTTTCCTTGCAGCATGCCGTGCTTGAGCAGCGAGAATAACTTTCTGAACAATTATTTTTGCTTCCTTGGGATTTTCTTCCAGGTAATTTGATAATTGGGTACTGATTGCCTGGTCAACGGCTCCCATTACATCAGAATTCCCCAACTTGGTTTTGGTTTGTCCTTCAAATTGTGGTTCAGCCACTTTTACAGAAATTATGGCAGTTAGACCTTCCCTGAAATCGTCACCATTAATATCAAATTTTAATTTTGAAGTCATCCCGGATTCTTCTGCATATTTTTTTAAAGTCCTGGTAAGTCCCCTTCTAAAACCTGCTAGATGTGTTCCCCCTTCAATAGTATTGATATTATTCACATACGAATGTACATTCTCGGAAAAAGAAGTATTGTACTGAAAAGCAATTTCTACAGGAATATCATTTTTCTCGGTGTCAATATAAACTGTTTTCTCGATTAATTTTTCTCGTGTTGCATCCAAGAATTCAACAAACTCTTTTAATCCTTCCTCGGAATAATACTCTTCATGACGAAAATTTGCTTTATCTCCCTCAATACTTTTTTCACCAGGTTTGTCATCATTCCCGTTCTCTTCAAGTTCTCTCCTATCAGTTATGGTTAATCTAATGCCTTTATTCAGGAAAGCTAGTTCTCTCAAACGAGAAGCCAATATTTCGAATTTATATTCGGTGGAAGAAAAAATATCCGGATCAGGCAGGAAAGTTATTTCCGTCCCGGATCTTTCAGTTTCTCCTATAACCCGTATATCAGCCTTTGGTTTTCCCCTCTCATATTCTTGGACAAAAATTTGTCCTTTCCTATGTACTTCTGCTTTCAAGTAAACCGAAAGAGCATTCACACAGGAAACTCCTACGCCGTGTAATCCACCGGAAACCTTGTAACTATCTTTATCAAATTTTCCCCCAGCATGAAGAACAGTCATTACAACTTCCAAGGCTGATTTTTTCTCTTTTTCATGATAATCAGTTGGAATCCCACGTCCATCATCTATCACGGTAATCGAACCGTCTTCATTAATATAAACATCAATATTATTACAATGTCCAGCCAATGCTTCATCAATAGAGTTATCAACTACCTCGTACACCAAATGATGCAAACCTTTTATGCTGATATCCCCAATGTACATGGCCGGCCTTTTTCGAACGGCTTCCAATCCTTCTAACACTTGTATACTGTTAGCAGAATACTCACTGTTCTTTATTAGGTCACTAGGTAAATTTACCTTTCCATTTTCACTCATATATTTTGATAATTAAAAAATTAGCGAAATAATATTATTACCTTGTTCCCAAGATAATTTATTTAGTTGGTTACAAATTTTTAACTTATTTTTCATCAAGATTTTCAAGCATACCAAAGAAAAAGAAAAAAACATTTTTATTTGATATTCAATATATTAAAACCTCTTTTTTTTATCATTTATTGTACAAATATAGTAAAAAAAAGATGAAGATTAGCCTTAAAAACTAGGCATTAAATTCAACTTATCAACAAGAATTAAACAATAGAAAATCCTAACATGGAAATGTAATTTTTCAACAGGTTTGAATCTATATTACTGCTTCATAAACATATGATAACCAGTTATTTTATAAGGCATAGGTGATTCCAACGAGCAAATTGAACCGCTGGGCTGGATACTGGTGCCAATGCTGGTATGAGGTAGAAGTAATATTATTCAGCCTAAGAAAGGCAGAGAGTATCTTAGTATACCGGTATTCTATTCCTAGATTCATATCCGCGTAAGCGGGTAATATTTGTCCTGAAATAGCCGTAGAAAATGGCTTGTAATACCTCTTGCCTACTGCAAATAAATCTGCATTCACGTAGATTTTATTGCGTAAATTGTAATGCGCGGAAAAAGTCACATCAAAATTGGGCTTATGCCAAGGATGATCTTGGTAAGTCATGGTATACTTATAATAATTTCCTTTTAAAAAGAAATTTAGTCTTTCCGAATGCTTGTAAGCGGCCTCTCCAAGTAAGCGAATCAATTTCACGTCATCGGTAACTATATTGAATGTATTGCCTAAAGTGCCTATATAATCATTCACGAAGAAATACATGTTGGAAATATCCGAAAAACTACCTTTTGCATGAAAGGACATTTTTTTCCCGGGATAAGAATTAAATCCTAAAAATACAATAGACTGGTGGCTGGTATTACTAGCCTCAATTCCCAAGTTCATAAATGGATTTTCCAAGGCAATATTTTGGTAATCATTTATTTCAAGATAACCACTTATTCCAAGGTAGGGGATAAAATAATCGTCAGCAGCTTTGAACTTGAATAAAAGATTAGGATAATAATGCAGCCTCGAATCGGTGGCAAAGTTTAATCCTGCCATAAAATGCCATTCTTCACCGGACAATTCAACCCAAGGTTTGAACATAAAAATAAAGTTCGAACGGTTGTTAAATATATCACTTCTATTCAAATACCATAAACTTGTTTCAAGACCCAAAATGGGATTAGAAATCTTTTTATCAAATTTTCCTGTAACTTTCCCTTTATTGATGTAGTTGTTTTCATGATCCCTAAAATGCAGGAAATCAATATCTACATTATAATTTAAATGGGTGGAATCGGTGTATGTACTTTTAAAATTTGTCCCCAAATCCACAGCCATAAAATGTTGCCCGATATCTTTTTTATCCAAAACAGTATCAAAGCTGGTGTTGCATCCATAGAGTGAAACTTTATCTCGTGAAAAACCTGCCCTCCCGGAAAGAATAGCTGTTTCAAAAAATTTTTCCCCGTTTAATCGAATCTTGTTATCACTAAAACCTGAAAAAACTTTTTCTTCATTGCCTAGCTTCACTTTTCCTTGAGATGAATGGTGTTTTAAATATAGACCATAAGCATATTTCCTCGAGCGTAAACTCGTGCTATTAAATTCCATGAAAGGGGTCCAATAATTACCGATACCAAGTTTCAAATGACTCTTGTACAATTCGGTTAATGGTTCAGCCACAAGTTTAGCTGGTTTTATGGGGCGAAGTTCAAATCCACCACCCTTGATTTTGCGAGGGGTAATTTTATATTCCTGCGGCATTACTCGCTTGAATGTATCACTAAGAAGGGGCATGATGTCTATTTTATAAACATCAGACAATGAAGGCTTATAAGCACTGTAAACATCTATGCGCTTATTGAGTTCTTGTCCATTCAAACCCGGGAACAGCAGCGTGAGCAGGGAAATTAAAAAACATATTTGTAAATACCTCATAATCTTTATCATCCGTAGTTTAATTAAGTACCGATCCTTCTCATAGGTCATTTATATCTTCTAAATTGGATTCCTTTTCAATAAATTCATTATCCTTGTGCAGGATTTCTTCCATATCATTTCCTTGAACAGGATTTTTTTCTTCCTTGATCAGGGCTTGCTTCTCTTTTGCAGTTTTAATAATACCGTCTTCTTTGTTCTCGTAGCTATCAATTATACTTTGTAATGTGTGGATTGCCTGGAAATTATCACTTTTTTTCACGAGAATATCTGAGAGAAGTAAAAACGATTGGGCAAGCCAATACTGGTGCGATGTATTCTTTTTTGCAAAATCAATAATTTCTTTTTCAGCTTGTTCCATTTTTTCCTGGTGAAAATATATTTCTGCTACCCGGAATTTTGCCTCGGCTCCTTCCACGGTGGATAACTCGTGGTTGATTTTCTTATAATACTCAAGGGCTTCTCCTTTTTGCCCCAATTTATTATAAGAGGTTGCCACCATGTAGTAAGCTTCCCTGTTAAATTCTTCACCCCTGTTTTCTTTTTCAAGAAATTTGTAACCATTCTTTATAGCTTCCTGGAAATTATTCATATAGAAATGACACCTCAATTGCCCCAACAAGGATTCCCGTATATTTGATTTTACTTCAGCAACTTGTTCTAGCTGTTTGTATTGAATTAAGGCTTCCTTGTATTTATGGTTTGAATAATTGATCCATGCTGCACCTATTAAAGCTTGTTCTGAAAATATATTACTGGGCTGAGAGATTACATAATTGAATGATTTTAAAGCCTCTTCATATTCTTTATCTCTAAAATGACAATCAGCTTTATAAAAATGTGCATGAATTAAAAATCCTCCAGAAGGATATGAAGTTAAATATTTGTTAAATTGTTTCTTGGCCTTTTCACATTCACCAGACATATATATATTTTCTGCTGCATAGTAAGAGATTGAATCCTTTTCTTCAACAGATAATTTGGCATGTGGTGTATTCAGGTTACCTATATACTCGTAATAAGGATCTACATCGCCCATTTCAACATATATATTCCTGATTCCCTGGAGTGCATTTTTGGTTTCATCAGTAGCGGGATATTGGTCTACAACTTTTTTATAATAATGTAATGCCTTGTTATTATCATCTTTATTGTAATAAATGAGTCCCAATTTTACTAATGATTTTGGTGAATAGCTACTGGAAGAAAATTCCGATATTACCCTTTCATAATATTGTGCAGCTTGATCTGGCTTTCTAATTGCATCGTAACTTTTTCCTATTTCATACAAGGCATCATCATAAAAAGATGAGGCGGGATATTTTTTCATTAAATTTTCCATAACGTTTATCTTTTTATCATGAAGTTGAAGTAAACCGTAACAAAAACCAACTTGAAAAGTAGCATAATCCTGTCCAAATAAATTTCTTTCAATATTCTTATTATACGATTCAATCGCCCTACGGTAATCAGCATCCAAAAAATATATATCCCCTATCCTATTATATGAATCTGCTATATCATTGGTTTCTTTTCCCTCCTCTAATTTGAGATATTTATTGAACCAAAGCAAAGCGTTTGCATAATTCTTCTCATTGAAATAAGTATAAGCAAGGCTATAATGGGCCTTTTCATATTCGGGAGACTTGAAACTTGAAGTGGCATACATGAATCTATTATAATTCACTAAAGCATCCTTAAAGTTTCTTCTCCTGTATAATATTTCAGCTTTCCAAAAATATGCTCTTGTAGCAAGCATATTATTATATTTTTCAAACTCCAATGATTTATCAAAAAGTACTATAGCCTGGTCAAATTTTAAATCAGTGAATAATTCCAAGCCCCTGAAAAAACTCGCACGTTGGTATGCTTTCTTAATATCATCATCTTTGTATTCGATTTTTTCCAAGAATTCCAATGCTTGTTTATAGTTATTTGTAGATAAATAAACCATCACAAGATAGTTATAAACCTCCTGTATCTTAGGAGAATATGGATACAATTCAATATAACGATTAAATGCTTTAATCGCTTCATTAAAAGGATTGAAAGATATTTCATAGGAGAGAACGGCATAATTAAAAAGTGCTTCTTGCTTGATATATTCATCAAAGTCCAAATTAGAAGCTGCAGAAAAAGCCAAAAGCGCCTTGTTTTTTTGACCTGTTTTTATGTACGCATCTCCCAGGTGAAATAAAGCATTTTGACCAAGCACATCATTTTGATTAGCCACCCCCTCGAGGTATCCAATGGCTTCATCCAATCCCCCAATCATATAGTAGGAATAACCTAATTGGTATTTACAATCCCGGTTACCTTGGTTATTATCCTTCATGTATTTTCCCAGGTATGGAATAGCTTTCTCGTATTGTTCCAAACGAAAATAGGAATTTCCAATAATTTGCAACATTTCTTCTTTCCTTGATTCAGCTACAGAATCAATTAATCCTGAAGCATAGTCAGTGACTTCTTTATATTTTTCCTGCTGATAATAAATCTGGGCTATGTAATATGGAACGATTGGGGAGAAAGTAACATCATCAGTCAAGCGAAGGAAACCCTCGAGGGCTGTTTGGTAATTTCCTTGCTCATAATTGATATGAGAATAATAATAAATGGCAGGAGAAGTAAATTTACTATCAATATCTTTTATTTCGTATAAAAATACCCTGGCGGTATCATACTTGTCCAAGAGAAAATAAGCATGTCCAATCTTAAAATTGTATTCTGCCAAATCCTCTTTGCCCAACAAACGACGATTCGTTTCCTCGAACCATTCAGCAGCTTTTCTCCACTTCTTATTGTCGTACTGGTATTTTGCCATTTGAAACTTAACCGTGTTAATCCGCGGGTTCCCGGGGTGAAATTTTAAAAACTCGTACACCCTATGTTCCACGTCACCATGAAAAAGTTTCATTGCACAAATTAAGCTGTAATATCGCGCATCGATTATTTGTTCAGAAACAACCTCCTTATTTTGCCGGATATATTGATCAAATAACTCCAAGGATGCACCATATTTTTCCTTGTTAAAAAGTTCCAAAGCTTGTGAATATGATTTTACCGGATGTTCATAATTTAATGTCTTTTGCCCTAGGATAGGTATATAAGATAGAAATAAGATACTTAACAAGAAGATATGAAATAATGTTATTTTTCTAGTCATAAAAGTACAGTTGAATATCCAGGTAATAAAATTATATATAATAAACTTATCCTATAACTTATTATTATGTTTTTAATTAACATTGTTTTGTTAATTTTCCGGGTATAATTGGCTAGAACCTCCATGTAAGATCATAGAGCCACTAAACTCGGGTGGCATTTTAAGTGTAGGATATCGGGTAAGACCAAGTTACTTCTAGGTTTAAAATGAAAAAAATAAACATTGCCTTAGCTCCTTCCCCCGTAATACTATGAAGGAGAAGTTACGTGAGTCTTTTTTTGCTTGAAGGATTCCCGAAGAAGTTATTAACATGGATAATACATCTTACCAGTTAACCCTTACCAGTTTAAATTAAAAATCAATGGTATCCGATTAAAAATCGGATTATTAGTTTTGATTCCGCCATTTGTATGATGGAGAAAGAGCCTTAAGGCAATTATTGCTGAAAAACAAAGAATTTGCCTTAAAAATTACTTCCCGGAATTATCAAAATGAAAACAGGAATCTTGAAATCATTGGCAATATTTCATCCGTACAAAATTTATTTTTAATGGTCGGATGGAACATCCATGTTAC
>CAZOSQ010000027.1:0-15417 GCA_964582245.1 uncultured Bacteroidales bacterium
AAAAGCACAGCAGGATATGTTGGAAAGGATGGTGTGCCGAGATTGAATATTCTCGACTTTCAAAAAATGATCAGGTCTTTACCCAAACCCGTGGTGGCGATGGTGAATGGTTATGCCATAGGAGGTGGGCATGTTTTACACGTGGTGTGTGATTTAAGTATTGCCTCTGAGAATGCACGTTTCGGCCAAACTGGACCAAAAGTTGGAAGTTTTGATGCAGGTTTTGGTTCTTCTTACCTGGCACGTGTGGTAGGACAAAAGAAGGCCCGGGAAATTTGGTTTCTTTGTGAACAGTATACAGCTCAAGAAGCATTGGAAATGGGATTGGTTAATAAAGTTGTACCTTTTGAACAACTCGAAGATGAAACAGTAGCTTGGTGTATAAAAATGATGCAACACAGTCCTTTAGCCTTGAGAATGATAAAAGCTGGTTTGAATGCAGAATTGGATGGACAAGCAGGTTTACAAGAATTTGCTGGAAATGCTACCATGTTGTATTACATGACAGAGGAAGCCCAGGAAGGAAAAAAGGCCTTCTTAGAGAAGAGAAAACCTGAATTTAACAAGTATCCCAAGATGCCATAAATAAAACCATGGTTATGTTTGGCAAATTGGATGATATTTTAGGTAAGATAAATTAGAATTATATTATTAATTACCACATTTGTCTTTTCCTTAAAGTTCTAAAATATATAATAACTTGATGAACAATAGCCCGATTTTAAATGGACACCCTTGATTTATTATATAACTTTATTGAATCACTAAACATTGAATGACCAAAGCTGTTTATATATTGAGATAAAGCTAGGGCAAACTTCCCGGGGAAAGAATAAGGTAGTTAAAAAACAGTGGAACGAATGAAGAAGATAGGTACATGGATTCAAATATTACGCCTAAGAACACTGCCATTGGCATTGTCAAGTACAATGTTGGGGAGTTTCCTTGCTTTTGCCCACGATGGATTTAATACCAGGGTTTTCATATTCGCATCTTTAACTACTTTGTTTCTACAAATTCTTTCTAACCTTGCTAATGATTACGGGGATAATATAAGCGGTGCAGATAATGAAGGTCGTGTTGGCCCTAAACGTGCTTTGCAACAAGGTTTAATTACTAAATTACAGTTAAAAACAGCTATAATAATTGTATCTTTTTTTTCTTTATTTTGTGGAACTAGTCTTATTTTTATTGGATTACAAGGATTAGGTATTGAGAAAGTATTATTATTCTTCCTGCTGGGAATTTCAGCGATTTTTGCAGCGATAAAATACACGATTGGGAGAAATCCTTATGGATATGTTGGATTTGGAGATCTATTTGTTTTTTTATATTTTGGAATATTAGGTGTCGCGGGTACATTTTATTTGCATACCCATACCTTTGACCCCTGGATTTTACTTCCAGCTTCTTCAATAGGTTTTTTAAGTTCAGGGGTTTTGAACTTGAATAATATGCGTGATATAAAGAATGATGCCTTAACCGGTAAGAAAACCCTAGTAGTGCGTATTGGAAGTAGGTCTGCTAAAATTTATCACGCTGTAATTATAAGCCTTTCAATAATTTTGGGGACATGGTATAATTTGAAATTTTTTAATTCATTCTACCAGTTATTGTTCATGCTGACAATCCCCTTGTTTGCTTATAATATTACAATGGTTATTAAAAATATAGAACCCAAGGAGCTAAATAATGAGCTTAAAAAATTAGCTTTAAGTACTTTTGCTTTTTCTTTAACTTATGGAATCGGTTTGATATTAAAATGATTAAAGCAGCTTTAAAAAGAAAGAGATTTGATTTTATTAAACCTGCCATAACATCTCGCAATACTTTATTCCACAAAGATGTTAGTTTTATCTTATTGTATGATGAAGATAGACCTGGTTTGCCAGGCATTGGTGAGATTACCTTGTTCCCGGGATTAAGCAAGGATGATTTGCCAGGACTTGAAAAGAAAATTAACGAAATCATTTCTTTGATAAACCAAGAACATTTTAATTTTAATGTCCCCTTACATGATTGGCCTTCCATAAATTTTGGTTTGGAAACAGCGCTTCTTGACCTTAAACAGGGTGGCAGCAAAATTTTGTTTCCTTCAGAATTTACCCGGGGGAATGATTCTATAATCATCAACGGGTTGATTTGGATGGGCAAAAAAAATGAAATCTTGGTGCAAATAGATGAAAAATTGAAGAAGGGTTTTTCTTGTTTAAAAATGAAAATCGGTGCGTTAAATTTCAAAGAAGAGTACGATATTTTAAAAAATATTCGTGAGAATTTTTCAAGAAATGAATTGGAAATTCGAGTTGATGCCAACGGGGCTTATTCTATGAAAAATGTTTTCGATATACTGGATGATTTATCTACCCTGGAAATACATTCCATAGAGCAACCTATTCCTCCCTCTCGAGTGAAAGACATGGCGGACATTGTCGAAAAATCTCCCGTGGCCATAGCCTTGGACGAGGAATTATTAGGCAAGTATAATAGGAACGAGAAAATATCATTGCTGGACACCATTAAACCTCACTACATCGTGCTAAAACCCGGATTATTAGGAGGGTTTGATTCATGTGAAGAATGGATTTCCATTGCCAAGCAAAAAGATATTGGATGGTGGATTACTTCATCGTTGGAAACCAATGTAGGTTTAAATGCTATCTCGCAATGGACTTATAAGATGGGAGGAAACATGCCGCAAGGTTTGGGAACCGGTACTTTATTTAAAGAAAATATTGATTCTCCACTAACCTTGTTGGGAGATCGAATGAATTATCTTCCAGGTAAAAAGTGGAACCTTGATTTTTTTACAAAGA
Organism: uncultured Bacteroidales bacterium; assembly: GCA_964582245.1. Classification (GTDB taxonomy): domain Bacteria; phylum Bacteroidota; class Bacteroidia; order Bacteroidales; family CAZOSQ01; genus CAZOSQ01. The sequence continues at coordinate 2,817 of CAZOSQ010000027.1, forward strand.
AAGATTAAATGAATGGTATCAAATCATTTTTTATATTATGAATAGGGGCGATAATTTTATAATAGAAAATAAACAATATTCGTCAAAGAGTTTGATATCTTTCTGTAATGAACAAGTTGATAATAATAACACACCCATCTGGAAAAGAAAAATCTATGAATTTATCTTAAATTGGCTGGATGATAATCAATATATAATCCAGTTTTCTTCAGGTACTACGGGAAGACAAAAACGACTTAAACTACTCAAAAGTTCCATGTTTCAATCGGCTATTAATACCAGCACTTATTTTCAACTGCAACCTGGGCAAAATGCTTTACTGTGTTTACCGGTTGATTATATTGCCGGAAAAATGATGATTGTTCGTGCCTTTGTAACAGGTTTAAACCTGTACTTCTTGGAACCTAGTAGCACATTAAACTTAAGTGAGATCGGGAATATTGATTTTTGTGCCATGGTACCCTTACAGGTTTATAATAACATAAATAGGATAAATGAATTCAAGCAAATTCGGAAACTTATCATTGGTGGTGCTGAAATCAACGATGATTTAGTGAAAAAACTTTCTTCGATCCCGGTTGAGGTCTATGCTACCTATGGAATGGCCGAGACTTGTTCACATGTTGCTGTTAGAAGAATAAATGGACAGGTTCCCAGTGATTTTTATAAAGCCATGACAGGGGTGAAATTTTCCTCGGATCATAGGGGTTGTTTAAATATTCATGCAGATTTTTTACCCCTAGGTTTAACCACCAATGATGTTGTTGAATTGATAGATGAAACCCGGTTTAGGTGGATAGGTAGGTTTGACAACTTAATAAATTCTGGAGGCATAAAAATAATACCGGAAGAATTGGAAAAAATTATCCATGATGCAACAGGCTTAACTTGCATTGTTACAGGAATTGATGATAATATGTTGGGGAAAAAGATTGTCGTGGTATTCGAGAAGAAAGATGATAATGTGTCAATTCAAGAACTAGAACTAATTCTTATAGAAACCCTTACGAAAAAAAATAGGCCTAAAAAAATTTTAGTTTTCGATAAGTTACCTAGGAATGATTCCTATAAAATAGATAGGAAGGTTATAGAAAATCAAGTATATGAAATTTGTAAAACTAAATAATTTACTCTCCATATTTATTAATAATTAGCATTGTCCGTGTTTTTACCAGTGTTAAATATAAGATCACGAGGATTAATATCATGATAATAAATGATTCCCTTGATACCGGTCTATCCATACGATTCGAATGCATGATTGTATTTCAATGATAAGTTGCACGATACTTATTTTAATCAATGAGAATAATCTTGTAAAAAAGTTTTAAACAGGATAGCACCTTCATTCGTTTCCTTTTCTAAAAAAGAACTAAACGTAAAACTAAATACATGAAATGATGACGAGAAAATTATCTAGTATCCTATTACCCATTATTTTATTGCTCATAACCATTGCATCATGCGAAAAGGAACCAGGAAAAAAGTACCCGGATGAAGGTAATGATAAGGCTTTCGTGAATGAGCTAATGCATTTCATATACTTATGGAACGATAAAATTCCGGAAAGGGTGAATATTTACGACTATAAAACTCCGCAAGATTTAATGGATTACTTAGTGTATGACCAACTGGATAATTGGTCTTTTGTAACTTCCTTAGAAGAAGCAAATCAAACCTTTAGCGGCACATCTTTAAGTTATGGAGTTAATTACCAGTGGGATCAATCGGGAAATTTAAGGGTTTATCTTGTATATGAAAATTCTGTCGCTTACCAGAAAGGTCTTCGCCGTAGCAATATTATAAAAAAAATAGATAATAAGGATGTTAAAAATATTGAAGATTTTTCTTTTTTATTTAATAATGAACCGGGAGAAATAAACCTGGAATTTATCGATACTGCCAATAATACCCAAACGATAACGATCCAGAAAACCCAGTTTCAACAAAATGCTGTAATTTACCGGGATATATACATGATAAACGGGAAAAAGGTAGGTTACCTAGTTTATGATAGTTTTCTACAATATGCGGAAAATGAACTACTATCAGCTTTTTCTTTTTTCAAATCAGAACAAGTTAGCGAGCTTATTATTGATTTAAGGTACAATCCTGGTGGAAATATTATTTTGGCAAACCTAATGGCCAACATGATAATTCCCAAGGAAAAAGTAGGTGCTGAATATTACACGATGAAATACAACGATGACAGACCGGAATATGATACGACCTATACCTTTTCCTCTCATCCTAATAATTTGGATTTGGATAGGGTGTTTTTTATTACCAGTGGTTTTTCTTATTCTGCCAGTGAGCTTGTGGTGAATGGCTTAAAACCTCATATGGATGTACAAGTAGTAGGTCAACGTACCGGCGGTAAACCTGTTGGAATGAATGTAATTCCTGACCCCGATAGCCAGATCGTGGTAGCACCGGTATCGTATAAACTTGTCAATGCCAATGGAGTAGGAGAATATTTTGATGGTTTGCCGGTGGATGAACAAGTGTGTGATGGACTTGAGCATAAATGGGGAGATTTAAACGAGGATATGCTCTCCGAAGTCTTGTATTTTATTGAGAATGGATCCTATAACCCGGTTGATTCTTGTACAAAGAAAAAAGTTGGTTTGCCGTTCATTTCCAATCCTGCTTTTGAAAAGAGAAAAAAGTATGGATTGATTAAAATAGAATGATCTAAGGGCAATTGTACCATTAGTTAGATAAATCCATGTAATGAATGGTTACCAGTGCTTAAAGTAATCTAGATTGATAGCTGTCTTACTATGTAGAGACAGCATTTTTTTTTACCTAAATAGAATTCCTTCAGCATCTAATTTCCTGTTGAATGGAAGTTTTCCATGTTTTTATTTATACATTTCAAATAAGAATAAACATATTTAAATAGGGTAGAAGTAATAGATATTAAATTTTATTCTTAATTTTATGCTACTGTCCGGAAAATTTACAAGAAATTTCTCGACAGCAACGGGCTTTCTTGTTCACCTTTTTTTAATTTTATAAGGTACTCACGAGTTCACCCCGTTTAGTTGTTTAACTTTTTTCACCGCGCTTTCGCCGAAGCTTCAGCGGGGCAAAGCCTGGAGGAGAAAAGTAAATGGATGTGCTCCATGAAGTCAAATAGCAACTGTACGATTTTTATATGGATACCATTTCATTATAATTGATTAAATAAAAGTTATACAAATACTTATGATTTATGGGAATAGTTAATTTTTTAAAAAATTGGTCCAGGTGGACACTTGTATTAACCTGTTTCATAATTTTATTATCCTCCTGCGAAAAAAAAGATGACCAGAAATATCCAGATAAAGAGAAATATCCTGATGAAGGTGGAAGAAAAGAATTTACACGGGAAATAATGTATTCTTTATACTTATGGAATGATAAATTGCCCAATAACGTGAATATATATGATTTTCCTTCTCCCGAGGAGTTATTGAATTACCTGAAATACAAAGAATTAGATAGGTGGTCGTTTACAACTTCGCTTGAAGAAGCAAATGATATGTTACAAGGAAAATCCTATAGTTATGGCACATATTTTCAATGGGATGAGGGTGACTTATTGAGAGTATTCCTTGTTTATAAAAATTCGGATGCATATCAGAAGGGTTTACGCCGGAGTAACGTGATTCACAAAATCGACGATAAGGATGTTAAAACAATACAGGACTTTTCATTTTTGTTTGATAGTAACCCAGGTTCAATTACAGTTGAATTTACTGATACTGCCGGTGTTATGAGGGTTGTTACGGTGCATAAGACTGAATTTAAGCAAAATGCAGTTATATACAAGGGAATCTATCCTATTAATGGAAAAAAAGTAGGATATTTAGTATATGATAGTTTTCTCGAATATGCACAAGATGAATTAATATCTGCTTTTTCTTATTTCAAATCCGGGCAAGTAGATGAAATGATTATAGATTTGAGATACAATCCCGGTGGTAATGTGTTTCTTGCTGATAGCATAGCAAGCATGCTTATACCAGCCGAAAAAAAGGGATCCTTATATTACACCATGAGGTATAACGATGATTTTTCGGAATATAATTCTTCTTATTTTTTTCCTCTACATTCTACTAACCTAGACCTTGACAGGGTATTTTTTATTACAAGCGATTTTACCTATTCTGCAAGCGAACTGGTAATTAATGCACTAAAACCCCATATGGATGTACAGGTTATTGGACAGTCTACTGGCGGAAAACCAGTAGGAATGCATGTTATTCCAGATCCTGATAGTGTAATTGTAGTTGCGCCAGTAACCTTTAAGATTGTGAATGCCAATGGAGAAGGTGATTATTTTGAAGGTTTGCCAGTTCATAAAAAAGCATGTGACGGAATAGATCATCAATGGGGTGATCCAAGTGAAGATATGCTTTATGAAGCTCTTTTTTATATTGAACATGGTTATTATTCAAGTAATTATGGATGCGATACTAAAAAGAGCGGGATTCTGCCAATTCATAATACCCAGTTTGAAGAAAGAATGAAATACGGGATGTTAATTGTACAATAAAAAGTTTCGAATCTAGTGTCATGATGGATAAATGGAAGAATGAATTTGCCATGATACTAGATTAGAATGTTTTCCTACTTGGCGGGAGCCATGTATTTTTTAAAAGAGATCGTCAAAAGTTAGAATGATGTCCACGAGGTAAGCTTATCAAGCAACAATTGTTCCACCGCCCAAAACCCGGCCCCGATCATAAAATACGGCAGACTGGCCCGGGGCTATCATGTCAAGTGGAGTAAGCAAATGTATTTTCATATGTTTTTGACTTATAATGTCGACTTTACAAGGAGTATCTTGTTTCCTATAACGAATTTTAACACTTATGCGTTTTCCCGGTGAGAAATCTTCCTCATCCACCAAGTAGTAATCTTCTATAAGTATGGTTCTTTTAAATAATTGGCTTCTCTTGCTCAATACAACAGTATTGTTATTAGGCACAATTTCTTTTACATGCAATGCTTCATTGGTATTAATTCCAAGCCCTCTTCTTTGGCCAATGGTATAAAATGGATACCCTTGGTGGATTCCTATCTTATTGCCTTCTTCATCTATAAAAGATCCGGGTTTTATAATTATTCCCTTTTTTTTTGCTTCTTTTTTTAAAAAATCCCGGTAATCTTCATTTTCCAAGAAACAAGCCCCAGTACTTTCTTTTTTTTCAACCAAGAAAGCAAAATCCTTTTTTTTGGCCAAATCTATCACATCCTTTTTATACATATTTCCGAGCGGGAATATGGCTTTTTTGAGAATATCTTGTTTAAGCCCCCAAAGAAAGAAAGATTGATCCTTGTCGGGATCAATACCTGCTTTTATATAAAATTTATCCTCGTGTGTTATTTTTTGAACATAATGTCCAGTTGCTACATGAGAGGCGTTAATTTCTTTCGCTTTTTTATCCAGGTATTTCCACTTAAGATTGTTATTACATACCACGCAAGGAAAAGGTGTTCGTCCAGCTAAATATTCTTCGGTGAAATAATTTTTAACCAAAACCTCAAATTCACTCCTTAAATCAAGAACATGGTGTGGTATTTCAAGCCGTTTCGAAATTTCAGCCGCTTCTTTAATACACTTCGATCCACTTTCTTCTTTTTCATAAAAAATAATGGTCAAACCATGCACGTCAAATCCTTTTTCTTTTAAAAGAATTGCAGATATGGTACTGTCAATACCACTGCTCAAACCGACAACCACTTTATTTTTCACTGGTATTTATGTAATATTTTTTTATGAATGTTCTTATTATTTCCCCTGCAAATATTTTATACTTGATCCATGCATGGATTTTAGATAAGAAATTAAATGCTTGTAAACCTTCACGAAGATAATAATCATCTTGAATAACCAGAAAATTCCATCAATTGTTTTGCTTAAGTTAATCTTGAAAATTCCATACTTTTCCTTTAGAGACAACTTGATGCTATCGCTTGAGCCATATCTTTATCCATAAATAAACAGGAGAATTAAAAAATATTGGAAAGGGAGGAAGAGCAGGATTTATCTTAATAGAGAATCATGGTTGCTTTTTAATTTCCTTCACATGGCTCTTGATTTCACCTTCATGGAATATGGTCTTGATTTCATCCCCGGGAATTATCTTGGATAGGTTTTTTATTATTTTTCCTTTATGGGTCGTGATGGAATATCCTTTTTTTAATAGACGAGTAGGATCTGTCATTTCGACAAACTGGTCTTTTAAACGAATGGCATGATGTTCTTTAATCAGTAGGTTTTTTACCTCTTGTTTTAAATCATGTTGTTTTTCCTGTAAATTCAGATGTTTCTTTTTAAATAATTGTTTTAACCGGTCATTTAAGGTTAATATTGAGTTTTTTATTAGGTGCTCGTTTTTTGTTAGGTAATTTTTACCAGAATAAGCTAATTTTCCACTTAAATTATTAAGATGTATTTTCTCACTTGAGATCCTGTTATAAGATACTTGTTGCATGTATCGGCCAAAAATTTCAAGGTCTTTAATTCTTTTATTCAATGTTGACTGGGTGATTTTAGCAAGTTCTTTTCCGTATTCATCTATGATACATTCCAGTTTGTTCATTTTTGATATGATAAATTCTGCGACAGCTGTTGGAGTTTTTAATTGCTCGTGCGCAACCAAATCTACCACTGTACCATCTCTTTGATGTCCTATACCAGTAATTACGGGTAATGGAAATTGTGCCACGTGATATGCCAACCAGTATGAATCAAAACAAGAAAGATCTGTTTTGGCTCCACCCCCGCGGGTAATCACAACCAGGTCAAAAAAATCACCAAAATCATGGATTTTTTCCAGTGCAGCGATGATGGATTCTTCAGCTTGATTTCCTTGCATGATTGCCGGGAAAAGCTTGGCGTAAAATTTATACCCTAAAGGGTTATTTTCTAATTGGTCATTAAAATCGCCAAAACCCGCGGCGTTTTTCGATGAAATGATGGCAATTTTTTGGGGGGCTAGTGGAAAGGGAATTTCCTTGTTCATGTCGAGTACACCTTCTTGTTCTAACCGTCTAATTATCTCCATTTTCCTTTTAGCCAGTTCACCCATGGTGTATGAAGGCTCTATGTCAATGATATTTAAGCTAAAACCATATAATTCATGAAATTCTACCTTGACACTGACCAATATCTTAATTCCACTAGATAATTCGCATCCTGTCGTGGTTTCGAAATAGGGTTTAAGCATTCTGAAAGTAAAGGCCCAGATTGTTGCCCTTGCTTTTGCTACCAATTGATCTGAGTTATTATCTTTTTCCACGAGTTCCAGGTAACAATGCCCGTTTCCGCTAGGCCTAATTTCACTAATTTCAGCCATAACCCAAAGAGGAACTGAAAATCCACCTTTTAAAACTTGCTGGATAGATTGATTCAATTCAAGCAATGAATAAGCTTGTTCACCCCCGGTTTTCACAGGTTAGGATTTTTATAAAATTTAGTACTATCAAATGGATTTTTTTTCGTTGGTTTATTTTTGTTTAATCATCTTCTTTTCGCTGGTACCTTTATCCATGGTTATTTTAAACACGTAAAGTCCCTCGGCTAGTAAACCAAGTTCATTAATCTGTATCCAGTTTACATATGCTTCCCCGGTATTTACATTTCCATGGTGAATCTTTCTTCCAATGCTGTCGTAGATTTCTATTTTCACGTTTTGGTTACTGCTTCTAGGAATTTCTATTTCAACTTGATCCGTGAATGGATTGGGATAAATATTGGCCAATTTAAGGGTATCCGATGGAAAGTTATCTTTCTTTAGTATTAAATCGGCGATTCTAAAATCGGGTATCCCATACCCTAAAAGTGAATCTGGATTTTTATATTGGCTGGAACTGGCCTCTATAGCTTTTATAATTTCCATGTTTGTTTTACCGGGATGAGCTTGCCATAAACATGCAGCTAAACCTGCAATTACTGGCGAAGAAAAGGAAGTGCCGCTGCCCGGTCCAAAAGCCTCGTTGACATACTGGATAATGGTACCATAACCTAAAGCTGCCACATTAGGTTTTATCCTTCGATCCGATGTTGGCCCGACAGAGCTGAATGATGCATAATTTCCAGAGGAATCTACTGCTCCAACTGTGAGTACACTATCAGCATCCGCTGGTGCTGTAATATATTTCCATTTTTTATTCCCCTCGTTTCCAGCGCTTGTAACTACCAAGATACCCTTGGAAGCAGCTATATCAGCAGCAATTGAAATCTTGGCTGTATTGCCATCCAGGTCTTGATAAGAATAATTTTGTGAAGAATCATCAAAAGTGCTATATCCAAGGGAAGAATTTATTATATCTACACCTGCACTATCTGCAAATTCGGCGGCAGACACCCAATAATCTTCTTCAATGGTATATTCACTAGAAAAGTTTTCAGAACGAGCTAGCCAATAAGTAGCCCTTGGCGCTGTTCCTACATATACACCCGGTATATTGCCTGCCATAATGGATAAAACTTTCATCCCATGATAGTTCGAGTTAAATATACCGAGGTGGTCGTTGACAAAATTCTTATATCCGCCAATCCTTTTATTCTGCCAAAGACTGTCAAAAGCAGGCAAAGAATCAACTCGGAAGAATCCGGCATCAAGCACGGCAATATGCATATCTTCCCCTCTATATCCTGCTTCATGAAGGTAATGCCCGTTGAGCATGCCAATTTGCCACCAACTGGCTCCATATGTTTCCGCGAAATTATAATCATCTTTATATTCCTCGTTTGTTAAAGGAACAAGTTGTCTTCCGGTTTTCTTAGTGCTTTGAATGAATGAAACTTTGTTTAAAGTATCAATTAAAATAGAATCTGAAGTTTGCACTACGGCTCCATTAAACCATTTGGAAGTGTTTAAAATTTTTAATCCTAAATTATGAAGACTGTCCAAGTAAATATCTGTTACTGGAAGGTCATTTAATTCAATGGGGATGGAAAATTTTTTTCTTCTTTCAAGTGCCCGTTCGGATAAAAAATCACCCGGTTCAGAAAGGGAGTATTTGTTATGTTCTTTATCGGTAAATTTTATGAAATATTTTCCCGGGGCAACTTGTGCTATTACCGGTGAAACTATAAACAATAGATGTAAAATTCCAATTATAAGTAATTTCATTAACTACCTGTTCTTTATTGAGGGAAAATTGATTCGGAAGGTTCCTTGATGTTGCCGATATTTTTTTCCAATTCTTTAAAGAATTCTTGTTCCATTTCGGTGAGTTCTTTCTCGTTTACAGGACGACCATCTTTGTATACAATTTCCAGTTTCTTTTGGCCTTCCTCGTTAAAAAAATGCCAAGTACCAATACGTACATCGGCATGGTAAAAGCCTGTCAGTTCTATCATGCCATTTGGGTAATAAAAGATTAATTTACCATGGCGTTGTCCATCAACATACTGGGTATGCATTTTCTTTTTCCCGTTTTCAAAATATTGAATCCATTCCCCGTCTTTTAATCCGTTTTTCCAATTAATTACCTGGCAAATGCTTTTATTATCATAATAATACTTGAATTTCCCGTTCTTCTTTCCTTTTAAATAAGCTTCTTCCGAGGTGAGATTCCCGCTGTAATAAGAAAAGTATTTCCAAATGCTATCTTTTTCCATTTTATAATACTTACCTCTTGCGGCTAAATTCCCATTAGAATAATAAATTTCTGCCCATGTTTCAGGTGAATCATCGCTATAGGTTAGCTTTGCTTTTAATTTTCCATTGTTATAGAATCTTTTTAAGGTACCCATGGGTTGATCGTTTTTAAAATACCCCTTGTACCTTAATTTTCCATTATCATATTCCTTTTTCCAATAACCTTGTTTTTTTCCAAATTCATCTACCTGGTTCCATATGGTATCACCGTCACTTGTAATATCACGGGTGTAAAGGTTAAATCCGTGTGCGCCTGACGGGGTAAATAAGAGAGATAAAATAAAAAAAACTAAAATTTTTCTTAAAATAATAATTTCACAAATTTAGCAAGTTTTTTATTATTTACGATGCAAATTCTTTTAAGATGTATGAATATAATAATTATTTGTTATCAATAACTTTTTTAATTTTAGTTTATTTCCTAAACTATAAAGTATATCATACTTTGCTTTTTCAATTTATTTAGCAACAGGTAATAAAGATTTTGTTTTTTTTGTCCATTTTTGTAAAAGTTTCTTAATTAATATTCAGAATTAACTTCTATTGGTTTTCTTTGTTAAAGAAAAAGTGTACAAAGAAATTGATAATATGTGGCAGTTGTTTTTTTCTTATTTTCCTATCATTTTACTTGTATGGTTTATGACAAAGAGAAGGAGCCTGCCTTCTTACAAAGCATTGCCCTTGGTGGCAGTTATAACGTATTTTATCATGATAATCATATTTAAAAGAGATGCCAACTTGGTTCATGCCACGGTTCTCGAGGGGTTATTGGTGGCATGGACACCTATTTTGATTATCGCTGGTGCTATTTTCTTATTTAAAACCATGGAGGTTACAGGTTCCTTAAATGTAATAAAGAATTGGCTGAATTCTGTTTCATCAAACCAAGTAGCTCAACTGATGATCGTGGGTTGGGCTTTTCCATTTTTAATTGAAGGTGCTAGTGGTTTTGGTACTCCTGCTGCATTGGCTGCACCCGTGTTAGTGGGTTTGGGTTTTCCCCCCGTAAGAGTAGCTGTTCTGGCACTTATCATGAATTCTGTCCCTGTTTCTTTTGGAGCGGTGGGAACACCTACATGGTTCGGTTTTTCCGCGATATCCTTATCACCCGGGGAAGTTTTGGAAATTAGTTTTAAGTCTGCCTTGGTGCATTCATTGGCATCATTAATAATTCCTGCTGTTGCCCTTTCTTTTATTGTCAAGATTAAATCGATTCTGAGTAATTGGTTGTTTATTCTAATAAGTGTGTTGGTTACTGTTATTCCCTTTCTTATCATTGCACGGTTCAATTATGAATTTCCTGCCTTGGTCGGGGGATTCTTTGGACTGATTTTTTCCGTTATATTGGCAAAGAAAAAAATAGGATTATCTAATGATAAGGTTCATTTAAAAGAAGCTGTAGGACATAGCGGTCTTATTCACGAGGGAAATAATTTTGCGGGTAACAAAAAGGTACCAGTAAGTTCCTTGTTAAAAGCTTCTTTTCCGTTATGGGGAACGATAATACTCCTGGTTATTACACGAATTCCACAATTGGGCATCAAACAATTATTAACTAGCTTGCATCCAGCTATTGAGATCAACTTAGGTTCATTGGGCACGTTAAGTATTAGCAGCTCACTGGTTTTAAGTCTCGAAAATATTTTTTACACGGCTGTCAATTGGACACATAGCCTATTATATGTTCCCTCTATTATTCCTTTTGTTTTTATCTCGATTATCACCTTCTTCTTGTATCAATCCAAGGGAAAAATTAAAAATACTACAGGTTCTACCATTGAGCAAGTAAAAAAACCAACTAAGGCTTTGTTAGGGGCATTGGTATTTGTCACCCTTATGATGATGGGAGATGAATTATCCGCTGTTAGGATAATTGGTATTAGCCTGGCTAATATTACAGGTGATGTATGGCAATATTTTGCCCCTTATTTAGGTGCTGTAGGTTCTTTTTTTTCAGGATCAGCCACCATATCCAATTTAACATTCGGGGGTATTCAATATTCCATTGCAAAAGAATTAAACCTGGACATTACTACTATTCTCGCATTGCAATCAGTTGGAGGAGCCATGGGAAATATGGTATGCATCAATAACATTGTTGCTGTAGCTTCAGTTTTAGCAATAGGAAATATGGAAGGATTTATTCTTAAAAAAACTTTCCTTCCAATGATTGTTTATGGATTAATTGCAGCTATAGCTTCAATTTTTATCATATAATCTCCTGGATGAGTTTTAGAAATCAATATTTTCGATAAGTATAGCTACTTCAATCCTATGAAATTAACCTTCCCCCGAAAGTTATCTACCCATAATATATCTATTTTTATGAGACAGCGAGCCCTGTTTTTTCAATATGTTCCTTAAAAGTGGAAAGATCCTGTCTTATACTGTCTGCAAAATAAGGATTTAATGCTCTTGCTATATGTTTTCCATTTTCTGTTTTTGAGGGTTCATAAGTCAATTCAATATTTATCTTGGTACTTTTATAAGCGGTATCTTTGAATGTTACTTTCCCGTGTGTTTTGATATCAAGATTGTTTAGGCTTTTCCACACGATTTTTTGGTAAGGGATATCTTCAATGATTTCAATATCCCAGGTGAAATCTTTATAGTTATAGTTAGCTTTCCATGAATATTTCATTCCATGAATTTTATTGACTTTTTTTACATGGGTCAGTATGGAAGGCATTCTTTCAAATTCTCGCCAATATTCATAAACTATATTTCTTTCCTTGTGGATAGTAATAGATTCTTTAATTTGAAAAGGCTTTTTTTCTCGTGTAGTATCTTTTCCTAGAACTTTATTCAAAGGACAAAACCCTGTTATACCACGATACAAGAAAACACTAGCGGGAAGAAATAATCCCCATCCTCCCTTTTTAATTAGTTTAGAACCCGCAACAAATAAGATGGAACTTCCAATGATTGAAAATATT
>CAZOSQ010000028.1:0-15372 GCA_964582245.1 uncultured Bacteroidales bacterium
GCGAAGCGATTTCATGACTGAAAGGAATAAAATTAATTTTATTATGATGAAACCAAAATATTCTGCAAATACAAAAAAGATAATTCCCGGGCAAGTCAGCCTCGATAAAACAGGTTTTAATCAATTGATGAAAACACGCTACATTTTAATTATAATATTAGCCTGCCTTTCATGCAAAAAAGACAATTGCCTGAATAGTACTGGAAAAACCACCAAGCTGGAAAGGATAACCGGACCTTTTCATTCAATTCAAGTAAAAGATATTTTTGATCTTGTTCTCACCCAAGATTCATCAACTTTTATCACCATAGAAGGCGGTGCTAATTTACTGCCATTCATAAGCACCAATGTAAAAGACTGTGTTTTGATATTGGATAACGACCTTGATTGTCGATGGGCTCGTGAATATGGAAGGATTAAAGTTCATGTTCACCTGGTTGAGACCAGGGACTTGATATTGGATACACCTTGTAATGTAAAAACAACTAATCATTTAGATGGATATGAAATACGATTCTGGCCAGTGGCTGATTTAAACGAAGCTGATTTGCAATTAAACTGTACCCGCTTTTTTTTAAAATCATCCTACACGGCAAATGGTATTATCAAATTACGGGGAAAAGTTGATTTTGTCAATTTAATTCCTTTTGGCACAATGGAAATAGATGCCAGTCAATTGATTGGAAACAAAGTTGAAGTTTCACATTATTCCAATAACAAGGTCACTGTTTATCCTGTCCAATACCTGAAAGCTTGGTTGTACGGACCGGGAAACCTATATTATAATAATATCCCGGCAGAAATAATCCCCGAAATAAATTCTACGGGAAAGATTCTTTTCAAGGAGTAATATAATAACTTAATCTCTAGGCAGAAAAAAACTCCACGTGTTTATTTTCTCCTGCAAACCTTGTTGCTGTTTGTTACAGGTTGTATTTATCTTTGTATTTAACTTGAAAATGAATTATGTTGAAGCCCACCATGTGTACCGCTTACATCGAAAGCATACCTAAATTACTGGGAATACCAGTACCCGGTAATAAAAATATCCAGTAAGATTTTAAATGGTATAAAAGAAAGATATTATCCTGGGTAAAAAGATTATAAGCCCAATGACCCCTGCAATGATAGCAGAAAAAAGCACGGCTCCTGCTGCAATATCCTTCATCATACCTGCTTGTTCATTATATTCCGGGGAAATGAAATCCAGGATTTTTTCTATGGCCGTATTAAAAAGTTCGGCTGAAATGACCACTCCTATGCTAAGAAAAATAATAGTCCACTCGACTATGCTAATATCAAAGAACCATCCAAGTATCATCACTAAAAAAGCAACAAATACCTGGATCCTGAAATTGGCTTGAGTCCGAAATGCAAAAACAAATCCCCTGTAAGCATAAAAAAAACTTTTTATTCTCTTGATAAAATTATTCCTCATGTTTTTTTTTTAAATTTAATAATAATATTTTATCCAGGTAAAATAAATTCATTATACATAATAATTAGAAGTATTATTCAAATTACCACGAAATCAATTCCAGGGATCAATTATTCGCCCCATATGTATCGATTCCCATAAACCTTTGAAAGAAAACCTCTACGGCTTAAAACGAAAACCTGTAATTTTCCAAAACAGGAAAAGGTAAGTTAGTATTTACATAATAAAATAATGATTGAATTAAGAAAATGAATTATTCCTCATTTGTCATATTCACATCCGGGATATAGACCCAACCGTCCTTTTTCTTTTCGAGGGCATCAAAAGAAAAATCGGGACCATAAAATTGATATTTTCCCTCCAGCGATGGCTTATGGGGAGATAGGTGATCAAAAATTATCATTTTCTTTGTGGGATAGTACTTCATGCTCATACTCACTTTTGAAGAATACTCGAAAACCATCCTGTTTTTTTGTTTATTATTAATAAAAAAGTAAGGTGCTCCAAAAGTTATTGATTTCATATCCGCTGAAAATTCTATTATGTCTATTATTTTTTTATTCGTAAAAATATCATTAAAATCAATTCCTATCAAAGTATAATATTGATTTCCTGAAAACTTGCTTGGAATGATGTCGTAATACAATGCGCCGTACCAGTTTTTTTCATTGAACACTTCCCTTTCAAATACATTCTTGTCATATCCTTCATCATTAAATGAAAAAACAATAGGTGGTTCTTTTTTCATGACCACTTGTATATAGGTTAGATAATGATAACGACCATCCTGGTAAGTCAAATTCCAGTTATACATCCTGAATTTTTTATCGGGAGAAGTAAGTTTCCCAAAATAAGGTACGGAATCAAACGGGTAATCAAAAGTTTCGGGTTGTACCAATATTTCCTCCAGTATGCTGGTAATTTGTTTATTTATCTTCATCTTTTTTTCATCTTGACGCGAAGAAGCCAGTTGTTCAAAATAGTATCGCAAAGAATCTTCCTTAAATCGATATTGATGAACGGTATCATTCACTTGCCCCAGCAGTGTACTAGTGAAAATCTTAAAAAAAGCAACAATAGACAATACTTTTTTCATTTAGCAACTTGTTAAATGATTAATTAAGTAATTCCTTTAATAAAAGGATCGGTATTTTAACGTTAAAAGACCTATGAATAGTCTTTTAAAATATCTATACCCGTTAGAATAAAGAAAAGATTAATCAAAAAATTTATTTAAACATAATATTTTTAAAATAAAACCGTATCTTTATAGCATTAATATATTTACGAATTCGTGCTTTAATTAGCTGACAAAATCACTTATTAGTTAATATTTGCACTTTTCGAAATATTATTTTTAGCTTTAATAGCAAGAAAAAGAAGACACATTCCCCCTAGGAATGACTTATTAATTTTGTTATTAAATTATAATCATTAAAAACAATTTATTAAAAATGAACATTTACGTAGGAAACCTTGATTACAAGGTAAATCAAAATGACCTGGAAGAAATTTTCGGGGAGTATGGAACTGTAAGTTCCGCAAAAATTATAACTGATAAATTCAGTGGTAAAAGCAAAGGTTTTGGATTTGTCATCATGGACAATGATGAAGAAGCAAATAAAGCCATTCATGAATTAAATGGCGCTTCTCTAGAAAACAGGGACATGGTAGTCAATGAAGCTAAACCTAGAAAATTTTAAATATAATTATTATGATAAAAGGAAAAGTAAAATGGTATAATGAAGTCAAAGGTTTTGGGTTTATTGTATCGGAAAAAGGAGAAGATATTTTTGTTCACCGTACAGGTTTAGCCAATTCTTTCAATGGTCTCCAAACAGATCAGGAAGTAGAATTTGAAACTAAGCAAGGAGATAAAGGCATTATGGCCATAAACGTGAAAACTATAGACTAGGTCAATTCAAATTTGAATTTATTTTAAATTTAAGACATGATTAATACCCGTTCTAATTGTACAATTGGAACGGGTATTTGCATTTATACTGCATCATCTCCTTGTAAGAACAATAAATTAATCGAGGCTATAAAAAAAAATCGGCATAAAACTTCCCTCTTCTAAAATCTGTTATGTAAATGTAGGTAACTATTTTATATTTTTGTACCATCAAGTAGTTGCCATAATTTTTGCTAAAAGTGAATATAAAATTAAAAAAGGATGCATGAATTTTCTCTTGCCGTTAATATAATAGAAATAGCCGAGGAAAATGCTAAGAAAGCACAAGCAAAATATATTCATTCCATTGATTTGGAAGTGGGTGAAATGTCAGGTGTTGTCATGGAAGCCCTAAAAATGGCTATGACATCTGCCGTGAAAGGAACCATGCTTGAAAATACCGAAATAAACTACATCATTGTCTCGGCTAATGCCAAATGCAGTGTATGCAGGGCTATTTTTCCTGTTCATGATGTATTTACACCTTGCCCGAATTGCGGCTACATGGGAAATATCCTGGTAAAGGGGAAAGAACTGAAAGTAAAGTCTATGAACATTGAATAAAACTGTTATTTGACCAGTATTATCTTACATTTCCCAGGTTTAACTATTTTTACTAATTTTATAAACTTGAGTTTTTTGTCCGTGAACACTGATTTGTCCACCCGGTTTATCGGATCATGTATAACGGAATACTTATGAAAACGAATAAATCAAAGTACATATACAATGGGATTTTTATTTTCGCCACGGTAATCCTACTGTACCTTTCCAGCTTGTATAATTATCTTCTTTTTCATTCACTTGTTGAATTATTCAGCGTGGTAATTGCTTTCGGTTTCTTTGCTATCACCTGGAATGCAAAAAAATACATGAAAAACGATTACCTGATTTTTATCGGGATCGCCTATTTCTTTATTGGAATTCTCGACATAATGCACCTGCTTTCCTTTCGGGGGATAAATATTTTTGAACAATATGATTTTGCCACACAATTCTGGCTAAGTGGAAGGTACCTTGAAAGCATAAGTCTCGTATTGGCTTTTCTTTTTATTGGAAAAGGAGGAAAATTAAATCCTTACATTCAATTCCTGGTATATTCGATTATTACTTCTATCATCACTTTTTCAATAATTGTTTTTGAAATTTTCCCCAGGGGACATATTGAAGGAATCGGGCTCACTCCCTTTAAAATTTATAGCGAATACCTCATCATTGTTTTTTTAATTTCAAGTTTACTATTGCTCTATTATAATCGTAACAGGTTCGAGAAAAAAATATACTATTTCCTAAGTTTGTCTCTTTTCACCACTATTCTTTCAGAAATAATGTTCACCCAGTACATTAGCAGTTATGATGATTTCAATTTGATCGGCCACATGTTCAAACTTCTCTCTGTTTATTTTATTTACAAGGCTATCTTGGAAACCAGCATTGTTGAACCATTCTCTGTTTTGCTGAAAGAGGTTAAAGAAAATGAGCAGCAGCTTGCTGAATTAAATTCCATGAAAGACCGATTTTTGTCAATCATCGCCCATGATCTTAAAAATCCTTTTGTTGGAATACTGTCTTCATCAAAAGTCCTCTTAAAAAATTTCGACAGGATCCCGCCCGACCAAGCAAAAAAACTTGTGAAACAAGTGATCGAAGCCTCAGAAAGTGGAAACAACCTTCTTGAAAATCTTTTAAACTGGTCGCGAAGCCAGATGCACACGATCGAATATAAACCCACGGTTATTAACTTAAAAGAGATAGTAAAAGAAACCCACAATATACTGAAAACTTCCTTTGAACAAAAAAACATTCAATTTATAGATGTTTCCGATGAAAAAATCCACCTTCTCGCGGATGAAAATATGCTACAGACAGTTTTGCGCAACCTCCTTACCAATGCTGTTAAATTCACTTATCCCGGGGGCAAAGTGAAGGTGACCTCGGAAATTGAAAATGAATTTATCCGTGTACAAATTTCAGATACCGGCATTGGCATGAAAAAAGATGATATTATAAACCTTTTCAGAATTGACAGGAATGTTTCACGCTTTGGCACAGCAAAGGAAAAAGGAACAGGGATGGGATTGCTCCTTACCAAGGAATTCGTGGAAAAAAACGGGGGCACCATCTGGGTTGAAAGCGAAGAAGGAAAAGGCAGTAGTTTTTATTTTACCGTTCCGTACGGTGTCAAAGAATAACCTCGATTTTTCTTGTCAATAAAAAGCCTTACAATATATCAACCAAGGGTATATAAGTTTATACAGAACACCGGCCATGCGCCAGCAATTCAGCGAATAACAAAAATAGTGAGGAACCCATGACAGGCAGGTATCAAGATACTATTATTGGTAAAATGACCCGTTAGGAGAAATTCTTTCCATCACCTGGAATATCACAATTCTTTTATAAAAGAAGGGTAATAATATCCTAAAATATTTTCAAATGTTTCAATTAAGGTTATAGTAGCAAGTTTTCCGGGTAGAGCGGGTTGTTACCGCCCCGCTCCCGCACAGACCCACACGAACGGCATTATTCCCCAGGATCATGAGGTGTCTTTGAATTTCACTGTTTTTGTCGAGTATAAAAAATACTCACTGAATTGCTGGTTAATTACTTATAATAATGAAATTTTTTCCCTAAATTTGTGTTATGTACAATAAGGTGCGTAAGAAATTTTTATCAATTAAAGGAGTCAAATCATGTGTGATACTTGCGGATGCGAAGGGACCCACAATAAAGTTACTATACTGAAACCCGGGGAAGAAAATAAGTTTCATTCACATGGCCATCATTCCCATGGACATGGACATGAACATGACCATGACCATCCCCACCATCATACTCACGAACATGATCATCCTCATGGAAAAACTCTTTCCAATTCAAGGGAAATTATTATTGAACAAGACGTTCTTTCAAAAAATAACCTGCTTGCTGAAAGAAACAGGGGGTATTTTGAGGCAAAAAATATATTTACTATAAATTTAGTAAGTTCCCCCGGCTCAGGAAAAACAAGTTTGTTGGTAAAGACGATTGAAGATTTGGGATCCAGTATAAATTTTCACGTGATAGAAGGTGATCAGCAGACCATGAATGATGCTATACGGGTAGAAGCTGCAGGAGCCCCTGTTGTGCAGGTAAATACAGGTTCCGGGTGCCACCTTGATGCCGAAATGATCAACCAAGCAACGAAAAAATTGGAAATCCCGGGAAACGGTATTCTCATGATAGAGAACGTGGGAAACCTGGTATGCCCTTCCTTGTTTGATTTGGGAGAATCAAAAAGGGTTGTCATCATATCTGTTACCGAAGGCGAAGATAAACCCGCAAAATATCCAAATATGTTTGCCAGTGCCGATTTGTGCATTATTAACAAAATTGATTTGCTACCCTATGTCGATTTTAGCATTTATAAAACCAAGGAATATGCCCTCCAAGTAAATCAGGATATGGAATTTATCGAATTGTCTGTTAAAACTGGTGAAGGAATTGAAGGTTGGTACAATTGGTTAAAAAAACAGGTTTAGTTTAACAAAAATATAATTATGAAGAAAGAAGTACGTATTTTAGGATTATTGGTTTCCAACAGGAATAAAGAGGTTGCTCATGTGCAAGAAGTTTTAACCAATTATGGCTGTTTTATTAAAACCCGATTGGGTTTACATAATGTAAGCGAAGATGAATGCAGCCCTACCGGGTTAATTATTTTAGAGCTTATGGGCGACCAGGATGGGATGGATAAACTGGAAAATAAATTAAAATCAATCGAAGGGGTTAATGTTCAAAAAATGATATTTTAAGTAACTTTCCCGCGGGAGATAATTTTCACTCCCGCGGATTTTCTCATCAAAAAATTATTCCCTTCCTTTTCTTCTTGGATATTTTTCTATCCCTTCCTAAATTATTTTGCTCCTACAAAAATTTGGTTTAATTGAACTTTCCTACAGGTTAAATCCTTCTACTTAAAGAACCAGTCAAAAATACATATGATTAAAATCCCGGTATTCCCTGGCTTTTTGCTAAGCACACTATTATTTACATTTTCTTCATGCGAAAAATGTAGTTACTCGGAAGAATCTTCATTTGTCACCTATTTCAATAAAAAAGTAAGTTTCTCCCGGGTAGAAGCCATTAATGGCAATGAAAAAAAAGAAATTGAGCCTTATTCTAAATCCACCTATATTTTACCTGTTCCCTCGAATTCTGATTCGGTTACATATATTTTCAACAGGAATAACCAAGATGATACCTTGATTATTCATTATGTTCGTGACTTTTATTTTCAATCCGCTAAATGCGGTTATGTAATGGAATTATCAAATGCCACGGTTGTAAAAAATTCTGGTTTTTCAAATGTTGCCATTGGCTTAAAATGTTGTTCGGGTTATCATGTATTACAAATATTTTTATAAAATATTTTTTTTTCTTTTTATAATAATTTTCTCCTGCCGGGGGCAAGAAAAACCTCCATCGTGGATTGGGTTGGATCTTTTGAAAAATGTTCCCGTATCTTTGCGAGCGGCTAGAAGCAAGCAATTCTTAAAAATCATAGTGGAACCCGTGGTTATGATTCCCCTAGGGAAAAAAGCTCTTTTTAACCTGGGTATGGGCTACGCCAACATTAAAAAATACCCGGTATATAAAAATTTAGATTACCACAATGAAGGAGTTTATTTAAAAGGTGGGATGGGATATCCCATTAAACATTCGAGCTCGGGATTTATATTAACCATGGGACTAAATTTAGCCTATACGATTTTTCATGAATCAGGTGATTTCGTTTTTGAAAGCAACTATTTCCGGGACTACCGGGTAAAGATGACAAGTAAGAAGGTTCAGGCACATGGGATAGAAATTTATCTTTCGCAAATTTTACCTTTAACTGGTAAATGGCACCTAAACTTTGAAGAACGATTGAATTTTTTCAACATGAATTATGAGAAAATAAACGATATTCCCGTGTATTTTGTGCCGGGATTTGGCTCAATAGTAAACAACAATCATATAACCGGAGGTTTTACTATAAAAATTCTCTACAAAATCATGAATAATTAAGGATATTTGCATAAAGCTATTATTTTTGCAAAGAAAAAAAATGGAATTAGGAACCTTAAAGATTGGCTCTGCAGAAATTGAATTGGCTTCTGCTAGATTTTTTGGCATCTATGAAAATTACGGTGCTATGACTTGGTATATTGAGCTAACCGGGAAAAATGACGATAAAGAAATCCAGCAAGAAGAAAATGATGAATATGAATCGGATGCTGGGAATCAAACTAAAATTCAACTAAATGCACTTGATTTGGGTGATATTTATTTGCCGGATAAACTTACCGGGATAAAATTAAAGGTACCAGGAGAAAACCAGGACGAGGATGAGAATGATCTTTTCTTTCATGCTTATGATATCCTAGGTTTAGAAAGACGCCCAAATTCCCTAAATCTTTCATTCCTTGAATACGATCCCGAAAAACATACGATAAGAGTTGAGGGTTCCGGGGAACTTGAAAAGGATGAAGAAGAAAATCTTCCCGGAGAATCTTACCAATTTAATGTTACGTGTGAGTTTCGAGGTATTAATTTAGTTGAAACCAGCGAGGAAGATATTAATCTATTCATCAAGGAAAAGCTACAATTAAATAAAAATGATTTAGAAATAAAACTTGAAGAGAGCCCCGCGGGATTGATGTGCCTGGTCCGGTTTAAACCAGGATCATAAAGGAAATAACCAAGGCAACATCCGGTGTTGAATTTACAAGGATTTGCTGATTTTTAACCCAGGGATGTTATATTTGTCATTGCTTTTTTTTTTATTTATATTATATTTGTCACCTCAAAAATTAAAGTTCTTACAATGAAAGGATTTAAAATCATAGTCTTGGCGAAGCAAGTTCCTGACACTAGGAATGTTGGCAAAGATGCCATGAAAGCTGATGGTACTGTAAATCGCGCCGCATTACCGGCCATTTTTAACCCGGAGGATCTGCATGCCTTGGAGCAAGCTTTGCGTGTAAAAGAGAGATATCCCGGGACAACTGTCACCTTGTTGACCATGGGACCGGTGCGTGCCGCGGAAGTGCTGCGCGAAGGTCTTTACAGGGGTGCTGACAACGGTATATTACTGACAGACAGAGCTTTTGCAGGGGCTGACACTTTAGCCACTTCGTATGCAATATCCTGTGCCATCAGGAAAATAAAAGATTTTGATATTATCATTTGTGGAAGACAAGCCATAGATGGTGATACAGCACAAGTAGGTCCCCAAGTGGCAGAAAAACTGGGATTAGCACAAATTACGTATGCCGAAGATATTGTATCGGTTAACAACAAGATCAAAATCAAGAGGCGCCTTGAGAGAGGAGTTGAATTGGTTGAAGGCCCTTTACCTTGCGTTGTAACAGTAAATGCCTCGGCCCCGGAATGCCGTCCAAGAAATGTAAAATCCCTTATGAAGTACAAACATGCAACTACTTTATCTGAAAGACAGGAAGCTGATGAAGATTATCTTGTTACCCTGCACAATGACCGCCCGTTTTTAAATATTCAAGAATGGAGCGTAAATGATATTGAATGCGATATTAACCAATTAGGATTGAAAGGTTCCCCAACGAAAGTGAAAAAAATTGAAAATATTGTTTTCATGGCAAAAGAAACCAGGACTTTATCCAGCAAAGAAGAGGATATTGAAACCTTGATGCAAGAATTGGTTGAAAATCATACCATTGGATAATTCATACCCCTCCGGCTATCCCGGTGGGTTTATTTATGCTACCATTAGAAAAACCTATTTATATTATACATTATGAATAACGTATTTGTTTACTGTGAACTGGAAGATGGCAAAGTGGCTGATGTGAGCCTCGAACTTCTTACCAAGGGCAGAAAGCTGGCCGACGATCTAAAATGCCAGTTAGAAGCCTTAGTCATCGGCAGCAACCTGAAAGATATTGAAAAAGAAATTTTTCCCTATGGCGCAGATGTGGTACATATCGCGGACGATAAGAGATTAGAACATTATACCACGGCTCCTCATACCAGCATTACGGTTCAATTGTTTGAAGAAGAAAAACCACAAATTGCCTTGATGGGTGCCACATCCATTGGCCGCGACTTGGGCCCCAGGGTATCTTCAGCTTTGACCAGCGGGTTAACAGCAGATTGTACCGAGTTAATCCTGGGTGGTCATGAAGACAAAAAAGCTGGTAAAACTTATGAAAACCTTCTTTATCAAATAAGGCCCGCTTTTGGTGGTAATATTATTGCCACGATTATTAATCCTGACTGCCGCCCTCAAATGGCCACTGTAAGGGAAGGCGTTATGAAAAAGGAGATATACTCAGAAAACCCTAAGGGTATTGTTAAGCACCTTGAGGTAGATAAATACCTTAAGAAGGAAGACTTCTTGGTCAAAGTTATTGAACGTCACATGGAAAAATCCAAGGTGAACATTAAAAACTCATCCATTATTATTTCGGGTGGTTATGGTGTTGGCTCCAAGGAAAACTTTGATTTACTTTTCGAACTTGCAGATGTGCTAGGAGCAGAAGTGGGAGCCTCTCGTGCTGCTGTAGATGCGGGTTATGCCCCTCATGAAAGGCAAATTGGACAAACAGGCGTAACAGTTCGTCCTAAGTTGTACATAGCATGTGGAATTAGCGGTCAAATACAACATATTGCCGGAATGCAGGATTCATCAATGATCATTTCCATTAATACTGATCCAATGGCACCTATTAACAAAATAGCTGATTATGTTATTGAAGGAGCGGTTGAGGATGTTATTCCCAAAATGATTAAAGCTTATAAAAAGAACACCAAGTAAAACAAATTAGGAGAATAAACCATGGATAATAATTTCTTTTTAGATAACCCTGATTTAAAGTTTCACCTGGGACATCCCCTGATGAAAAAGATTGTATCCTTAAAGGAACAAGAATTTAGGGATAAAGACAATTTTGATTATGCCCCGGTAGATTTTGAGGATGCTATGGATAGCTATGAAAAAGTCCTTGAGGTAGTGGGTGATATTTGTGCAAACATAGTTGCCCCCAATGCTGAATCCATCGATGCCGAAGGCCCCAGGGTAGAAAATGACCACGTGGTTTATGCCCGCGGAACACAAGTGAACCTGGATGCGTTGGTGAAATCGGGATTGATGGGAATAACCCTTCCCAGGAAATACGAAGGTTTGAATTTCCCCCACATTCCTTACATTATGGCCGCCGACATGGTTTCCAGGGCTGATGCCGCTTTTGTTAATATCTGGGGGTTGCAAGATTGTGCTGAAACAATCAACGAATTTGCTTCAGAAGAACAAAAACAGAAATATTTACCACGTATATCTCGCGGCGGCACTGCTGCCATGGACTTAACTGAACCAGACGCTGGTTCTGATTTACAAGCCGTTCAGTTAAAAGCAACTTATAATGAAAAAGAAGGACAATGGTATCTCAATGGTGTAAAAAGGTTTATCACAAATGGTGATGGTGATATATCTCTTGTACTGGCCCGTTCAGAACCGGGAACCTCTGATGGCAGGGGACTGTCCATGTTCATCTATGACAAAAACAACAATGCTGTTACTGTCAGGAGGATCGAGCATAAGATGGGGATCATCGGATCACCTACCTGCGAACTGGTTTTCAAAAATTCCCCGGCAGAATTAGTAGGAGAAAGAAAACTTGGATTAATCAAGTATGTGATGGCCTTGATGAATGGAGCCCGCCTTGGTATTGCCGCACAATCAGTTGGTATTATGGAAGCCGCCTTCAGGGAAGCTTTAAATTACGCCAGGGAAAGAAAACAATTTGGCAAAGCCATTATAGAGTTTCCTGCTGTTTACGAGATGCTCTCGATCATGAAAGCCAAACTAGATGCCGGACGTTCCTTGCTTTATGAAACAGGACGTTTCGTTGACATATACAAAGCTTATGGTCATATCTCGGAGGAAAAACCCTTGGAAAAAGAGCAAAAGCAAGAAATGAAATTTTATCAAAGGCTGGCAGACATTTACACTCCATTGGTTAAAGGGATTACCTCGGAATATTCCAATCAATTGGCTTATGATGCAGTTCAAGTACATGGTGGTTCAGGTTTCATGAAAGATTATCCTGTTGAACGTATTTACAGGGATGCCAGGATCACTTCTATTTATGAAGGTACGACACAACTTCAAGTGGTTGCCGCCATCCGGGGGGTAATGACAAATGGTTATCTTGAACAAATTCGTAGGTATGAAGCTGAAGATATTAAGCCTGAATTACACAATTACAGGAGAACATTAATCAGCATGACCGAAGAATATGAAATCACGGTCAACAAAATCAAATCTATCAATGACACAGAATATACTGATTTCCATGCCAGAAGGCTTGTAGAAATGGCCGGTAATATAATCATGGGATATTTACTCGTGCTAGATACCAATAGGGACAGTAAATTCTGGAAGTCTCTCGAGGTGTTTTTGAAGATGGCACGTGCAGAAAATAAAGGAAAAGCTGAATTTATTAATTATTCCAATATAAATGATTTAGGAAAATTTAAACAAGAATAAATCTTGTTGAAAACTTTATGAAACCTTTAAAAAAGCTGGTCTACAACAATTTGACCAGCTTTTTTGTTAATAAATAACGATAAACTGTTGACAATTTAAGCAATCCTGGTGATCAAATAAACAATGATTAGTTTTATCTTGTTATTATAATAAGAATTAAATTTTTTGTTGTTTCATGAAAAAGGAAAACGTGATGATAAAAGATATGATTGAGGGTACAATAGGTATACTCAAAACAAGGGTGAATTCTAATTTGGATATCATTAAAAAAAATCAGAAAAAAATTAAAAATATTTTACAGGAACCTGTATCTGGCGACAGGACAAAAAAGCTAGAACAAGAATCTGCAATTAATAAAAAATTACTTTCTGAAAACCATGATTTTATAAACATGCAACTTACCCTCATTAATTTCATGGAAAAATACCGCGACACATTAAATCAATTAGATGTAGGAGTCGAATTGTTTAATGATGACGATATTGATTATTTTGAAATGACCATAGAGGGCAGAATACCTTTTTCTAAGAATCATCCCAAGTTTGATGATAATGATTTTTTTGAAAAATTGATCGCTTATTATACTGAACATGAAGATTATGAAACTTGTGCACGCTTGATGCAACAAAAAGGTATATCAAAATCAAGCTAAACAAATACCTTAAACTGAAGTGACTTACCTGACCCTCCTGCATAATGTTTCCTGCTTCCTATATATTGCATACTGCCTTTGTTCTCCTGCCCCTTGCTTCCTGTCCATTAATAAACACGATCTACTTAGATAACTTTTTTTATATTGATGGGAAAATAAATCAACTATTCCAAGTGCATAAACTCGAAAGCACTACGATAAGCCCCTATTTCACCAACATAATCTAAAAACTGGCTGTAAAAATCGTGGTTCCCGATGGTAGCACTATCACCAATGATCACCAACTTTTTTCTTGCCCTGGTGATGGCAACATTCATGCGGCGAATATCTGAAAGGAACCCTATTTCTCCTTGATCATTAGAACGCACCAAACTTATGAATATAATATCCCTTTCTTGCCCCTGGAAGGAGTCAACCGTGTTTATGGTGGTAATATTTTTTACCTCATCGGGTAGGGTAATTTTATCAATCAATATATCCTGTAAAAGATGAACCTGCGCCTTGTATGGTGAAATAATGCCAATACCATTTACCTGTTCCAATTTACCCGCAGCATCTATCTTCATCATGTAATGAATAAATAACTTCCTAAGCAAACCCGCTTCTTCGGGGTTATAGGAACTTTTAGTTTCAGGATCGATTTTCTCTTCAAAACCACTACCGGCTGTATCAATAAACTCAAGGGGTAAATCATCCTCTAAAATTTTCCAATTTGCTACTTTTTCATTTGCTATAAGCTGTTGCTTATAAAAGATCTTCCCGGGAAAATTCATGATATACTTATTCATTCTATATTGTTCGCTTAGCATAACATCCACCTCGTTATTTTTTATTGCTTTTTCAAACAAGGTGATATTAAGTCCCTTTCTTGCTGCTTCAAATGATTTTATTGTCGGTGGAAGTTGGCAATGATCTCCTGCAAAAACCACCCTGTTGGCTTTAACGATAGGAATCCAGGTGGCAGGTTCTAAACCTTGGGCCGCTTCATCAATGAAAACACTACCAAAATGCATACCCTTCAAGTAATAGTTATTGGCACCCACGAGCGTGCAAGCAATTACTTGGGCTTTATCAAGAATATCATTGGTGATATAAAATTCAAGTTGATCAGCTTCATCCCTTAGTTTTTTAGCTTCTTTAAACAATAAGTTACGCTGGGAACGTTCAGCAGGTCCAAAATTTCTTTTATATTTTTGCCCCATGGTCTTGAAATCTTCAGCTTCACGTTTGATGGCTTTTAGTTCCTTGTAATTTTTGTGATTGGCTACCCTCGCATCCAGCGTGGTTCCTAGCATTTTCTCGGTAACACGGGCAGGATGCCCCACCCTTAACACGTTTATCCCCTTTTCATCAAGCTTTTCGACTAGTAAATCAACCGCGGCATTGCTAGGAGCACAAACCAAAACCTGCCGCTCTGTTTTTAAAGTTTCCAAGATAGCATGTAAAATGGTGGTTGTTTTGCCAGTACCCGGTGGCCCATGAATTATGGCAACATCTTGTGCGGCCAATACCATATCCAACGCTTTATTTTGGCTCTCATTGAGGGTAGGTAATTTTAAAGAAGGTATTTCATTAAAACCGGGTTTTTTAGAATCTAATAAAATGTCCAGCAAATGTGTAAGGTTGTCTTCCTCTGTTTTCATTAAATGTATAAGGGTTCTTTCCATCTCCCTGTAAGAACTTTCGTCAAAAAGAAGTTGCACACCCAGCTTGTTATCATGGAGCCAACCGGGTACTTCATCACGATGAAGAGTAATGAGCATTTCATTCTCTTTTACCTG
>CAZOSQ010000029.1:0-14964 GCA_964582245.1 uncultured Bacteroidales bacterium
TACAACAATTGGTTATGAGGATATAAAAATATATACAATAGAGCATTTATTAGCTGCCTTAACAGGTATGGATATTGATAATGTCCTTATTCAACTAGACGCACCGGAAGTTCCCATTATGGATGGAAGTTCGATTGCGTTTGTTGAGGCAATTGAAAAAACCGGTAGCGTGGAACAAGGTGCTTACCGCGAATATTTTGAAGTTACGGAAACGATAACCTATAAAGATGAGGAAAGAAATGTTGAAATCTCCATCTATCCCGATGATGTTTTTAGGGTGGATGTTCAAATAGATTTTAAATCTAAAATAGTAGGGCATCAATTCGCATCTTTACAAGATATTTCTAGATTTAAAGAAGATATTTCAAAATGCCGTACATTCGTTTTTCTTCATGAATTGGAAATTTTATTAAACAATAACCTTATACGCGGGGGAGATGTCAACAATGCCATCGTTATAGTTGATAAAAAAATAAGTAAAGAAGAACAAGACAGGCTGGCTGAACTTTTCAATAAACCCAAAATGGAAGTTCTTCCCGAGGGTATCCTGGATAATATTAGCTTGCATTATGATAATGAAATGGCTCGCCATAAGCTACTTGACGTGGTTGGTGATATTACCCTGGCCGGGAAAAGGATAAAAGGAAGAATAATAGCCAATAAACCCGGGCACAAAGCAAATGTCGAATTGGCCAAAATCATCCGTAAAACTATTAAGAAGAACAATCAGAAATCAGTAGTTCCAAAGATCGATTTAAATGCCCAACCTTTATTGGATGTGAACGGTATAAAAAAATTGCTGCCCCACAGGCATCCATTCTTATTTATCGACAAGGTTTTACACAAAGACGACTCCACCGTCATCGGGATCAAAAATATCACTTTTGTTGAGCCTTATTTCGTGGGTCATTTTCCGGATGAACCTATTTTCCCGGGAGTTCTTCAAGTTGAAGCCCTAGCCCAACTAGGTGGAATCATTGCCCTTGGTTCGGTTCAAGATCCAGAAAATTACCTGACTTACTTCTTGAAAATTGATAATGTTAGATTCAAAAGAAAGGTAGTTCCAGGTGACACATTGGTGATGAAAATGCAAATGATGGAACCAGAGAGAAGAGGAATCTTTATCATGAAAGGACAGGCCTTTGTTGGAGAACAATTAGCATGTGAAGGTGAATTAATGGCGCAAATTGTAAAAGTAAAATAACAATAATATGAATCAACCCTTGGCATATGTGAATCCAGAGGCTAAAATAGCTGATAATGTAGTTATTGAGCCTTTTGTAACAATACATAAAGATGTTGAAATTGGTGAAGGAACATGGATAGGATCTAATGTTGTCATCATGGAAGGAGCAAGAATAGGAAAAAATTGCAAGATATTTCCTGGTGCTGTTATTTCTGCTATTCCTCAAGATATGAAATTTGCAGGAGAAAAAACTACGGCCGAAATTGGTGATAATTCTACCATCAGGGAATATGTGACAGTTAATAGGGGTACCAAGGCAAAAGGTGCTACATTTATCGGTAAAAATTGCCTTGTAATGTCTTATGTCCATGTGGCACATGATTGCTGGATTGGAGATCATTGTATACTTACCAGTTATGTTGGGTTAGCGGGAGAAATAAAACTGGATGACTGGGTAATACTGGGAGGGGGAACTATTGTTCACCAGTTTGTACACGTGGGTACACATGCAATGATCAGTGGCGGAAGCAAAGTGATGAAAGATGTTCCACCTTTTATTAAAGCCGGTAGAGATCCTCTTTCATTCGCGGGAATAAATTCCATAGGTTTAAGAAGAAGAGGTTTTTCCAATGAAAAAATCAATGAGATTCAAGAATTGTATAGAATTATCTATCAAAAAGGATTGAATAATTCTGATGCCATCGATTATATAGAAGCTAATTTACCCGCCTCCAAGGAAAGAGATGAAATTATTCTCTTTGTTAAAAACTCTGAAAGGGGAATAGTAAAAGGATATAACGGGGGAGATCTTTAAACCCAATTGGTTAACCTTATTGTTATTTTATCTTTTAATGGGTGATTTTTCTTCAACCTATCTTTTTTAGATTTTGTATGGTATGGTAAAGAAAAATGTAGTTCCAATATTTTCGGTTGATTCTACCCAAATACTTCCACCCAATTTTTCAACAAGTGCCTTAGAGATAGATAATCCTAAACCAGTTCCTTCTCTTGAGATATCGCGAGGGTCATCTAATTGCCTGAATCTTTCGAATATTATACCTTGATCTTTTTTTGATATTCCAATTCCTGTATCTTTGACGAAAAACTCGACCCACTTCTCATCCCTTAAGTGGTAACCGAATTCAACAAAACCAGTATCGGTAAATTTAAGGGCATTGCTTATGAGATTGACCAAGATTTGTTTCAACCTGACAGGATCAGTTTTAACAATGCTCTTGTATTTGGGAACTGTACTTGTAATACGTATTTCTATACCTTTCCCGTTAATTTGTTCAACTTCAAATATATTCAAAAGCTCTTCCAACAAAAGATTAATTCGACAGTTGGATTCAATAATACTTAATTGGCCAGCTTCAATTTTAGAAAAATCAATAATATCATTTATGATCCTTAACAGGTTTTTAGAACATTGGTAAACGATATTCGTGTACTTTTTTCTCTTTTCATCTGTAATAACATTATCACTCATTAACTTGGAAAATCCCATTATGGAATTCATGGGGGTTTTAATCTCATGTGACATATTAGCCAAAAATGCCGATTTAAGGTTATCTGTTTCTTCAGCTTTTATTTTTGCCTTTCTCAAGGCAAATTCTACCTTTTTCCTATTGGTTATGTTCCTAGTAATCACAACGATTTTTGTTATCTCCTTTTTTTCATCTAGAACTGGATATAACATGGTATCATAGTATGAATGCCTGATTTTTATTTCATAAACCTGGTTTTTTCTCGTTTTCTTTACCTGTGAAATCATCTTTCTTATTTTACCATGCATCTTACCTGGCACCAGGTTAATAATTTCTTTGCCCACAAGTTGTGCTTTTTCAGAATCTAATAAACTTGATGCCGCTTGGTTACAATCAATGATTTGTCCTTCCGGGTCAAAAAGAAATATGGCATCAGAAGGTGCATTTAAAATTGCTTTAGTGGTTTCAATGTTTTCTTTTAACTCCTCGTTACGAGATGTTATTTCCTCATTTTTATACAATAACAAAGCTTCGGCTTCTTTTAATTTGGTGATATCTAAGATGATCGTAACAAATTTATTTTCCCCGGCAGAATTGACACTATACTTAAAATACTTTTCCAGTTGAGGTGAATAAGATTCAAACCCGAAGGGTACTTTGTTTTTAACTACTTCGCTATACAAGGAAAGATAACTTGGGGTTCCTGATATCGATAGTTCAGATGATTTTTTACCCACGATTTCTTTTTTCTTCTTTTCAAGTATTTTTTCAAAAGCTTCATTTACATCAAGATAAATATAGTCAACAGCCTGATTATTATCATCATATATTAGTTCTTGTAGGCAGAAACCCTCGTTCATTGAATTGTAAATGGCATCAAACTGCTGGCGGATCTTTAAAATTTCTTTTTGGAGATCATTATTTTCTTGTTCAAGATGAAGACTTCTATTCACATCTATAGCAAGCAAAAGGAATAATTCTTTCCGACAAACTTTAACTTTTCGTGTCAAAATTTCGAAATTTAGGTTCTTGCTTCCCCCATGAATTATAAAGTGATCTTTGCTAAGTAGATCATTTTTTATCCTATCAATGGGAAAAACATTTTCTAATTGTTTTTTGACCCCGCGGAAATTAAATTGTTTCTTGGCTTGATCATTCCAAGCCTTTAAATTTAGCTTGTTGTCAATTAAGAAAGCAGGAATCGGGAGAATGCTAAAAAGGGAGTGATACATTTTTTTTTGGTTCCTAATCTTCATGTACACAAAGATTAATACAAGCAAAGGAATTAAAAATAGAAACGCACAAAATCCAATAAAAAACTCCACCTCGAGATCATTTAATGTAGAAGCCACCATCTGGAATATTATTATATATAATAATACTTATTGGAGGTAGAAAGGTTTCTTAAAAACCACTAAAAAAATAGGAATTTTTATTAAAAATATTAGTTTTCCCCGGTAAGTTCGTGAAACAAGTCTTCAAGGTTTTTTTCTTTCTTTTGAAGGGACAAAACTGCCTTTTTGGATTGAACAGCGTAGTTAAATATATCTTCCCGTATATCTTTGGATTTCTCATATTCGATAATCCAATTATTTTCTTTCACGCGAAGTGCCTTTATCACTCCATTAATTTTTTTTAATTCTTCTTCTAAAACAGGTTGATTAAATTCAACCACTAAAGTTTCATGTTGAATTTTAGATCTTGAATATATAGATTTTGCAGCATCATCTGCTACAATTTTTCCTTTATCAATAATGATTATCCGGTCGCAAATAGCTTCCACTTCTTGCATTATATGAGTCGATAACATGACTGTTTTCTTTTCACCAACTTTTGAAATCAAGTTACGTATTTCAATGATTTGGTTAGGATCAAGCCCAGAGGTGGGTTCATCCAGGATTAAAATGCCGGGGTCATGGATCAATGATTGGGCTAGGCCAACACGCTGTCGATAACCTTTTGACAACGCTCCAATTTTTTTATTACTCTCGGGAATTAGCCCAGTCATTTCAATTATTTCTTTCACATGGGAAGATGCATTTTCCAGGTTGTACAAGCCTGCGACAAAGACTAGGTATTCTTTCACGTACATTTCGAGGTAAAGTGGATTGTGCTCGGGAAGGTATCCAATGTTTTTTCTTATGGTAAGGGAATTTTCCATTACATCTACATCATCCACCATTACACGCGCCGATGTAGCGGGCATATATCCAGTAATGAGCTTCATCATCGAGGTTTTACCGGCTCCATTGGTACCAATAAAGCCCACTATTTCTCCTGAATTTATATTAAAAGAGACATTATCCAGGGCTTTTTGTTTCCCATACACCTTAGATACTCCATTTACTTTAATAGACATATTATGTTTACTTTTTATTATTTTACAAAAAACTAAAAGTAACTAGTTCCAAGTTAAAATTCGTTCTCCCTTTTCATTTTCTTTTATCAACAAAGATACAGTATTTCCAGGAAGTAATGAATCAATTTTTCCTGGCCATTCTATGAAGCAATAGTTCCCGCTATAAAGATATTCTTCATAACCTAAATCATACACTTCGTCAATATCTTTGATCCTGTAAAAATCAAAATGAAATATGGATTTTCCATCCTTGGTTTTATATTCATTGACAATGGAAAAAGTGGGAGAGGTTACATTGTCGAATGTACCTAGTTGTTTACAGATGGCTTTTATGAAAGTTGTTTTACCAACTCCCATCGTACCATGGAAAGCAAAAATTTTATTATCCCCATGATAGCTTATAAAGGCTCGGGCAGCATCCTCCAGGTTTTCCAGGTTTTCAATTTTAATCATCAACCCTACTTTGGATTTAGCGTTATAACAGGTACTAGCATTTCCTCCATAGATATACCACCATGCTGATAAGTGTTTTTGTAATAATTCACGTAATAGTTAAAATTGTTTGGGTATGCCATAAAATCATCTTTCAAGGAAAAAATAAAAGATGAACTAACATTTCTTTTTGGCAGGTGTATATCCCTTGGTTCGGTCACCGCGAATACATCTTTTTGATTATAACTTAAAGTTTTTCCTTGTTTATATCTTAAGTTGGTTGAAGTCTCGCGATCGCCTATAACCTTGACGGGATTATTGACACGAATGCTTCCATGGTCGGTGGTGATCACAACCTTTACATTATTTTCACTAAACATGCGAATCATATCAAGCAAGTGAGAATGCCGGAACCATGATTGGGTAATTGAACGATATGCAGAATCATTGTTGGTCAATTCCCTGATCATCTCAATTTCTGTCCTGGCATGGGATAGCATATCTATAAAGTTGTACACTAAAACGATAAAATCATGATTCAATAGGTTATTAAAATTATCAAACACTTTTTTACCGAAGGAAAGATTATTTATTTTTTTGTAGATGTAGTTTACCTTTTTGCCGAGCCTGGCCAGGTGTATTTTAAGCAATTCTTCCTCGTTCATATTTTTGCTTTCATCCTCATCTTCTTCCAACCAAAGATGCGGGTATAATTTCTGGATCTCGAATGGCATTAAACCTGCAAAAATAGCATTTCTTGCATATTGTGTTGCAGTCGGTAAAATGCTACAGTACATTTCTTCTTGCTCTATATTCATATAATCCGTAACATAAGAAGAAATTGTTTTCCATTGATCATAACGAAGGTTATCTATTAAAATAAAAACCATTTTTTGATTATTCTCGAGCAATGGAAATACCTTATTTTTTAATAAACTTGGGGATAATATTGGTTTGTTGGCATCTTTTTCTGTGAACCAGCCTTTGTATGAAGATTGTATATATTTTGAAAATGCATTATTGGCTTCTTGTTTTTGCATCTCCATGATTTCTTTCACACTTTCCTCGTTGGAACGTTCTATTTCTAAGTCCCAATATACAAGTTTCTTGTATATATCAACCCATTCTTCAAATGATCCAGCGGAGGATATATCCATGCTAATTTTAGAAAATTCGGATTGATAGGTTCTTGTTGTTTTTTGATCCACCAGCCACTTAGTATCAATATTCTTCTTGATTGCCAAGAGAATTTGATTGGGATTTACAGGTTTAATTAAATAATCAGCGATTTTGGATCCGATGGCCTCTTCCATTATATTTTCTTCCTCGCTTTTTGTAATCATTATAATAGGCAAGTTAGGAAATATAAACTTAATCCTGTTCAAGGTGTCCAAACCCGTAAGACCTGGCATATTTTCATCCAGGAAAATCAAATCAAAAGTGTGTGAAAGAACCTTTTTTATTGCTTCTTCGCCATTAGAAGCGGTTTCTAAAACATATCCTTTTTCCTCTAAAAATATAATATAGGGTCTTAACAATTCAATCTCGTCATCTACCCACAAAATATTTATTTTTTTCATTCAAAAACGTTTTTTAGGAAGAACTAACTCTTTTACTTTTTGTAAAAAGCCTTATAAAATTTAAAGTACCTATCCAATTGCTTATCTTCTTTTAAAGTTATTAAATTGAGCGGTGAGATAACAAAAGGCTCCAGGTTTTCTTTTTCAACATCCCGGTAAATAGTATTATTAACAATTAATTTTTTCATATAGTTCTGGGCTTCAAGAGCAGTTTTAAACCCTTTCACGTAAACGATATTGTATTCTCCAAACAATTCTTCGCCACTGCTGCTCAAGTTTGATTCTTCGTAATGATCAATGTTATAGTTAATGATGTTGAAGGTTAATTGATCTACATCGGTGCTTCTTTTGACTGAGAATGCAAAATAATGAATGGTATCAGGGTTATATGAATATATTTCCTTGGCAATAATTTCTTCTTGTTTTTCGATTTCTTTAATGACTTCCTGCGAAGTATTAGCCAAGTATTCTATTGTTTCCATTGCCTGTTGACTTACATCATCATTGGGATATTTTGCTATCAATTCGTCCAAGTTTTGTTTAAATAACACATCATCATCATATAAATAACCTACACTTAATGCTTTCAAATACATGAATTTGGGAATAAGAGGGTTTTTAGAAAATTTTGCAATGGCATAATCAGTATCCTTAATGACATCATGATACATTTTATTTTTATACTTTTCATACGTGGCCATGTAGAAGTTTAAAACTTCTTTTTCCTTCTCTTCCAATTTTTTGATATAGGTTGGATCCGTGAGTAATTTAGCATAATTACTATTTGGATAATTGTTTATTATGATATTCTTATAAATGTTTTCCTTTTCTTTGTCTCCTTTTACCTGGTAAATTTGGTAAATGTTGTAATAACTTGATACCGCGAATTCACTTTCGGGATACTTACGGGTTAACTCTTTGAATGCTTCAAGGGCTAGATCGCTTTCATTCAGATCATTGCGATATAATAATGCCTTGTTATAATAAGCTTTTTGTATTTTTAAATGAGATTTTTCCTGGGCAGAATCTGACATTGGAATATCCAGTAAGTAGTATTCCCTGGATTTTGAATCCAATCCTTTTTTTGGATCCATCGTATCTTCTTCTTCAGAATCAGCAAGAAGTTCAACAGATGACGCCATTGATTTTTTATTTTTCCTTCTCCAGTTATCTTCAAGTTCCCGGGTACCCCATTTCATTTTAAATTCTGCTTGACCAAAACCCTTGCCCCCGGGATTGTAAAAATACCATTTCCCCCCCGTGTTTGTATTGGAAGTCCCACGGTAATTATTTTCATTTAAAATACTTCGGTTATAACTCTGCTCTTGCTGTTCTCTTGCAGCTTTTTCCCGGATAAGCTGCTCCTGGTAAATAACATCGCTAATGGCTTTATCAATCAAGGCCAATCTTTCTTTTTCATCCATTTTAGCCATTCTCAATAAGCTATCCTGCACGATTATCGTATTGTTGTAATCCACTAACTTATTTAGAAGTTTTGCCCTATCAAAAATAATGTTATATTCTTGGTGATCCTGGTTCAAGAAAGCTAAGGTACTATCATAATATGCTTGTGCCTTTTCATATTGAGGCTGCTGGTAATAAATATCGGCTATTGTTTTGTAGGAGAGAGAGATTTGATTATTATTCCCCATGCTTTCCCTAATAGAAGTCTGGTAATTTTTTATGGCTTCCTCAAGATTTCCTTCTTTATAAGCTATATTCCCCAGGGCGTAATAAATCTGGTCGCGATATTCAATATTCTTATCATCCTTGAGCATCTTATATAGCTGGGCTTTCATTTCCCGGGTATTACCAGTATTGGTATTAAATACACCTGCCTGGTTGATTTTGGCATTAAAAGTCATGGCGTAAGGCGGATTCATTTTAATGACTTTGCCATAGGTATCAAAAGCTTTTACAGGATTATTTGTTTCTTGGTAAAGTTGGGCTAGAATATAGGTAAATCTAATTTTGTAATACTTATCTCTTGTCTTTTCTAATGCCTTCTCCAAGTAAGGAATGGCATTTTGATATTCTTTTTGCTTCATGTGATAATCGGCAATAGAAATATCCAGTTCTCCTTGTAGTTTATCTTTTGGAAATTCCAGGTCACTCTTCAGGAGATTAATAATCATTTCACTTTCCCTGAATTCATTTTTTTCGTTATGACACCTGAGCAGCCATATTTGAGCATTGTAAATGGTAGGTTCATAATCATATTTATTAATGATATATTTAAAAGCATCCTTGGCCAACCCATATTCCTGCCGATATAAGTATGATTTTCCCATTAACAAGTAACACTCGTCAATCCATTTATTATATTCCATCCGTTCGTAAAATTCCTTGTCTTTTTCTGTTAACTGGCCCTTTTTCATTTCGGGTTTGGCAGTTATTGAATGCAAGTTGATAGCCTTGGTAACTTTTTGAATGGCGCGGTCCATGTCAGAATATACCCGCTGGGAAACGTTCTTATCAGAATAGAGAAAAATTGGTAAAATTTGGGTGTAATCGTTTTCAATAGAGTTTTCAGCAGACTTTAATCCTTTCTTATAACTTTCAACACCATTGAAATATACATTATAATGCGTGGTAAGATTATGATAAAAACGGGTGGTGGTAGTATTTTTTTTTGTAGAACAAGAGAAAATAATGATCCCGCCAAGTAATAACAAGAGATACCTATATTTATAATACATGCTCAATGTTCTAAATGCTTTTCTAAATGCTTTTAAATACCAAATATATAAACTGGATTTTAGATAAGTTAGTATGTAAATAGAATCAAAAAGCGTGAGAAAGGTTAATGAATAATTACATTCCGCATATTGATAATGAAATCAGTGATATCATTCACAGTTTGATCAGAGAATTCATACTTGATATCTGGACCTTTTAGTTCCTTTTTCAATGTATCCACCTTTATATTTTCATTCGTGTAAATATACACATCATCATAAAGTTTCTTAAGCATTTTTAACATGATGATATACTTGGAAATTACAATATCGCTCTCAAAATTATAAAGAAAACTAACCAGGGTGTTTAATGTATATTTCTGCTGAAGTATCCTTTCTTTAATCCGCACGTTATGAGGATTCTCTTGGTAAATTCTAGCAGATATGTATAAAGATTCTATCCAACCGCCTAGCATAATGAAAGCGGCAGCATCACCTCTGTCAGATTTTTTTAAATGGTTATCAATATTGATAAAAATTTCTTTAGCTACAAGGTATAACGAATCTTTATTGTCCAGGTTATCTTCAAATTTTTTTGAAATACCCATAAAATATTCCTGCGGTAATCCAAGTTTTGTGCTAAGTTCATGGATATTTGCCATGTATTGCAAGGATAGCTGGTTTTGTTGAAACAAGCGGGAATAATTTAAATCAACTCCATAAACACCTAAGTTTAAAGCAATTTTTGAGCTGGATTCATACTCTTTGACATTTTCAACCGGGTTTAGAATGGCCGGATCATATACAGCACCCGCTTTTTCAAACATTTTGGCCATTTCAACGGGCAAACTCATGTAATAGAAAATTGCTTTAGTTGCCGTATCTTTTTCCACGATATCTTCCAGGTATGGAAAAGGTTCTTCCTCGTAAATCACATAGTTATTTGTTTTTTGTTTGCATGAAACAAAAAACAGCATAGCTAAAAGTTGTACAACTAATACTAAAGCAAGAAGTTTAAACTTTTTGAGCATGTATCCTAAATTCTTCAACATTATAAAAAATATCTACAAAGCTAGAATAAATATAAACAAAACTAATAAATAAAAGAACCTAAATTAAGAATAATATTTACATTTCCTAAACGTTTTTGAGTAATTTTCTTAAGATATTTAGGTACTTAGGGCGAAAAGCTTGTTAAATACTGATCATTAAGAAATTAAATTTATTAAATATGAGCCAAATTTCAACATGATATTTGAATAATATAGCATTTTATCTTACCCTGAACCTCTTTTAATTGGCTCATGAAATGTAGAAATTTAAATTAATTAAAATTTTTTGAAAATGAATAATTTCTCGGTACCACAAGATTTACATATACACACAACATTTTCAAGTTCGGATAGCTCAGTAGTCCCGGAACAAACTCCCGAACTGGTTAAGCAAGTTCAACATGCAGATATAATGGGGATTAGCGATCATTTTGATTGTCTTTACAAGGATAAATCTATAGAAAGTTATTTTAGCAAGCTTCGATTGTTAGAATTCATGATAGGTACGGAGTTAAACGGGGCAAGTTGGGTAGATGCCGTATTAGAGCATGATTTTGATTATTTAGTTTATCATTGCTGGGATAAAGAAAGTGATTACAAAGCCATCGATAAATTGCTGGATTCGGGAAAACCCATTATAATCGCCCACCCTTATGCATTGGGCACAAAATTAAACAAGGTGCCAACGGAATGCTTGATAGAAATCAATAACAGGTATATTTTTCGCTATGATTGGAAAAAATATCTAGGTGGTTTCCTTGATTCTTTTAAATTTGTCTTTAGTTCCGATGCTCATCAACCAAATTGGTTAAATCAAAATGTGGCTAGATACGTGGGTAGGGAATTAAATATTGCCGAAACCATCTTGTTTAAAATCCCACAGCATTGTTAAACCTAAGTATCATGTCCAACTATGATATTAAGTGTAAAAGTACTAAATCAATATATTTAGCACATCTTCACCCCGAAGCAATATCAATTATGGCATTTGTTTAAATATTCCTTTGATCTTTAAAGTAATTTAATTAAACCGGTGATTTTAAGCAGGAATTAGCATATTTTAGAAAGATAAATCTTGGATTAAAATAATTCTTTCCAATTAATACCAAAAATTTATATTTTTGGTGACTGAATTCTCAAGTGTTAATCGTGTTTAAATTTAAGCCATCAACATCCCATGAATAATATTTGAGAATAATGATTGATTTATATTATTAGATTTTCCATCTATGAAATTAGGAACGAACCAAAGGAACAAGGAAATTCTTTATGCTTCATGGATAGCGATAATAGGAAATGCTTTACTCTCTGCATTGAAAATAACTATTGGCGTTATTACGGGTAGTTTAGCCGTTATTGGAGATGGTATAGATTCGGCAACTGATATATTGACTTCCATAATAACCTTGTTTACTGCTAAAATTATTAGCCGTCCTCCTGATGCCAAGTATCCCTTTGGTTATCAAAAGGCAGATGATATTGCAGCCAAGGTTTTATCCTTTATTATATTTTTTGCCGGGGGACAATTAGCTATATCTTCTGCCAAGAATATTCTTAACCAAACTTCCGGGCAAGAGCCAGGTAATTTGGCAATTATTATTACAATCATTTCAATTATCGGCAAACTCTTTTTATCTTATTATCTAAGGAAAAAGGGAAAGAAGGTTAACAGCATCATGCTTTCAGCCAACGGCAAAAATATGCAAAACGACGTGCTAATTTCTCTTTCTGTTTTAGTAGGACTAGCGGCTGTTTATTTTTTTAATTTACCCATTCTTGATAGCATCACGGCTTTTCTCGTGAGTTTATGGATTATCAAATCTGCTTTCCAAATTTTCATGGAATCCAATACTTCGCTGATGGACGGAGTTAAAGATGAGGAAGTTTATAATGATATTTTTCAAGCAGTTGAAGAAGTGGATGGTGCTTCTAACCCTCATCGTGTCCGAATAAGACAAATTGCTGGAACATACATTATTGATCTCGACATTGAAGTTGAAGGTTCTATTTGTGTGCACGAAGCCCATGTTATTGCGCAAGAAGTTGAAAATAACATCAAAGTCAAAATTGAAAATGTTTATGATATCATGGTTCACGTGGAGCCGCTTGGAGAAAAACATAATAAAGAACAATTCGGTGTTTCGGTGAAAGATTTAAAAAAATAATAGGTATTGATGAAGAATTGCCAAGGTAAAAAATACCCGGGCAACTTGCATCGATGCCCGGATTATAAACAGGTTCTTTAGATTTAGCTCACCGTCCAAAATTATGATCAGTGGAGCGTCGTTAAATTTTTATTCTATAATAATGTTTTTTCTAAATATTTTATCTCCTTGAATTTCTAAAATATAAAAACCAGGTTCAAGCTGACCTTTTTCAAGAATAAAACTTTCACCTTTTATTATTCCTGATTTGAAAGCTGTTTTTCCCATTATGTCCATAATTCTCCATGAACAAGATTTTTGTTGATGGTTTTCCAAGGTTACCGTGGCTGAAGTGCTAAATGGATTGGGATATACATGTATACCATCCATGGTTGAAGTCTTTAGTCCTGTCACCTGCTGCCTGTTATCTTCAAGGTTTGAAAGGGAACGAGTAAAAGGCCCGGAATTCGATTTTAGATTTGCCGGGTTACAAACTTGGTCCTTTTCTACGGCTATCTTGTATAGCACTGAACCTAATGGGTTCGTGTCGGTATAGCTATTCACGAACAATCCACTGACTTTATCAAGCAAAACCATATCATTCTCTTTACTTCCCCGATAAATGTAATAATACTCGGGTATAAAATTATTTGATTCATCTTTATACAAGTTCCAGCTTAATTCAACTTGGCCATTGGTACCCAAAGAAGAAGATAAATGTAAGGTTTCATGAAAAGGACTATAAGCAGACTCATTTCCACAGGTGTCTACCGCTGTAATAGCATACCGGTCGCTATGGACATCGGGTGTTGAAAAATAATCCAGGAAAACACTGGTTTCATCCACCGGTACATTACCGATTAAATCATAGGTTCGTCCTATTATTTTATACACATTGTAAGACTCTATTCTACCGCCAAGATCTCTTTCCCAAATTACCATGTTTTTGCCGGTTACGGAATCGACAGAAACCATGCAAATTTAAATATTATCCCCTGTCTCAATCACATCAATTAATTTAGATACTTGCTCACTAGAACAATTATTCGTATTATCCGTGACAACAAGGTTATAATTACCCCCGCTTGAAACCATCAAGGCTGAATCTGACCCACCACCTGTCCAGGTGTAGGTATAAGAATAATTAGGATTTTTATTTTTGATTTCCGAAACAAGTGAAATGCTGTTTCCCTTGCATATGAACAATGTATCTGCCCCGGGAATCTCCACGATAGGGTTAGGGATACGAGTCACGTTAACTGTATCAGAAAGCATGGTGCACCCGTTCTTATCCGTTAAAGAAACAAAATACCAACCCGGTGTCGTTACCTTTATTTCTCTATTGGAAGTTTTATCTGACCACGAATAAACAATGTTTGATATCACGTTCATACTATCTGCCAGTAGATTTGTAGATTTTCCCTCGCAAAATTTTAATTCCCCGGTAATTCCCGGTTTAGAAACTAAACAACCATCACCGTCAGTTTTAAAATAATATAGATCAGGACGACCCTTCCCGTATACCCCGGTGTACATATCACCGGCAACGGCAAAGCCCCCGTCCCTGGTACTAATTATACTTCGGGCATAATCATTATATAGGTTGCTCCCGTAATTTCGCTCCCATATTTTTTCCCCGGATTTATCTATTTTGATGATAATTCCATCCATTTTATTATCATAGTAGTTAGTTCCCCCGGAACCAGCCACTACATAAATTTCTCCCGGGATTTCGCAAACAGAATATATACTTTCTTCTTCATTATCTATGGTAAAAATTTTTGTCCATAAAGTATCTCCATTGGTGGGATTAAGTTTAAGCAGGTACATATCCAAATCTCCTACATAACCGGTAGAATTGGTAGAGCCACCGGCCAGGTAATTCCCGTCAGAAGTAGCTATTATGCTGTAGGCTATATCCCCTTTCGTAGGTAATCCATGATTCCGATCCCAAATTATGTTTCCATTTAAATCTATTTTAACAAAATAAGCATCAAATTCGGTAGAATTATACATGTAATCCCCCGACATCCTTTTTTTCCCGGC
>CAZOSQ010000030.1:0-14741 GCA_964582245.1 uncultured Bacteroidales bacterium
ATACCCCGGCCGGGGATAAACATATCGCTCGTAATTTTCTATTAATTGTTCATATTTTTTCCATTTTTGAAAAGTGGTAACCCCATCTGATACCATAATAAGCATGATTTTCTTCTTGGGATATTTTTCACAAAGGTAGGAAAACGTATCTATTGTATATGATGTTTTGGGTAATTTAAACTCGATGTCCGAGGCTAGGAATCTTTTGTCCTTACCTATGGCTTGGAATACCATATCCAATCTTTGGTAATCATTCAAGAGATTCTCTCTCTTTTTTAAAGGATTGTGGGGACTTACCACGAACCAAAGTTTATCTAAATCAGTATATTCCACGAAATAATTGGCTATTAGCATGTGACCGATGTGAATAGGGTTATAGGAACCAAAAAACAAGCCTACTTTCATTCTTAATATATCTTATTTTTTAAAAGACCAATTCTAAAAATTC
Source organism: uncultured Bacteroidales bacterium (assembly GCA_964582245.1). Classification (GTDB taxonomy): domain Bacteria; phylum Bacteroidota; class Bacteroidia; order Bacteroidales; family CAZOSQ01; genus CAZOSQ01. The sequence continues at coordinate 449 of CAZOSQ010000030.1, forward strand.
TCTTTATTGCTTCATGTATCACATGTGAAAATAATTAATAAGGAATTTTATGTTCGTTTTCATGTTTTTTAATAAAAAAGTGAGGGATAAATTTATATTGTTTCTCACCTTGTGATACTTTAATAAATTTACTTGTTTAAAAAATCTTGCACGATTCCTGTAGTTTCTTGTAAGGCCTTATCCAAAAAATCATTTATAATGATAATATCAAATTCATTTGCACGGGCAATTTCTTCTTTGGCCTTGGTTAATCTTTTTTGTATTGATTCTTCTGAATCACTTGATCTGTTTCGCAAGCGTCTTTCTAGCTCTTTCATGGAAGGAGGCTTTATAAATATGGAAAGGGCTTGATCTTGGAATTTTTGCTTGAGACTTGTTCCCCCGGCAATATCCACATCAAAAAGAACATTTTTTCCTTTATTCCAAATTCGATCAAGTTCCTTTTTTAATGTGCCATAAAAATTCCCGGGATATACTTCTTCCCATTCGATAAATTCATCGTTTTTTATCTTTTCACGGAAATTTTTTTCTGACAGGAAGTAATAATCTATTCCATCTTTTTCACCCTGTCTAGGTTCCCTGCTACATGCAGAAATGGAGAATTCAAGACCTAGGTCCTGGTCAAGGAGATGTTTTCCAATTGTCGATTTTCCAGCCCCTGATGGTGCAGAAAGTATTACCACTTTTCCCATTTATAGAATATTCATTAGTTGTTCTTTAATTTTTTCCAGCTCATCTTTCATCTGGACAACAATTTTTTGAATTTCAGAATGATTAGCCTTGGATCCTATTGTATTAATTTCTCTCCCAATTTCTTGGGAAATAAATCCCAGTTTCTTGCCTATTGACCCACCTTTTTCGATAGTTTCCAGGAAATATTCACAATGATTTTTTAACCGCACTTTTTCTTCTGTTATATCTAATTTCTCAATATAATATAATAATTCTTGTTCAAACCTATTTTTATCCAGGTTTTCGGCCGGGATGAATTCTTTCATGTTTGAATTAATGCGTTCTTTTATTTTATTAATTCTTTCTTGTTCATAAGAAGGTATTATGGAAAGCATTTGGTTTATTTGAAAAATCCTGTCACGAATATCCTTCTCTAAGGCTTTTCCTTCTTGGATCCTGAATTTATCCAGTTCATCAATGGCTTGGTTAATGGCAACAGATAATTTATTCCATTCTTCATCATCTAATTCACATTTTTCATTTTTAAGTGCATCGGGTAGGCGAATAATGGTTTCCAAGATATGATTGGATAGTCCAATGTTCAGATCCTTGGCAATGCTGGACATTTGTTTATAATAACTTTGTACAACAGCAGGATTAATATTGCTGGAGGAAATATCTTCATTTAATTCATAATACAAGATAAAATCTATTTTTCCTCTTTCAAATATCCGTGTCAATAAATTACGAATCTCAACGTCCTTATCTTTATAAATCACGGGAATTTTGGTATTTATGTCTACCTGTTTGTTGTTAAGTGCTTTTATTTCAATATACACTTTTTTATCTTGGAGTTGACATTCTGATTTGCCAAATCCTGTCATAGATTTTATCATAAAAGAGAATAATTTAAATATGACACAAATTTAATAGAATGAATCGGATTTGCAATAAACCATTTTATAACATCCTATTATATTATCTATAGAGATAAAATGGTTGCCCTCTTTACGCAAAGGGGCCATTTAATTTTTTTAGTGGGTGCGTATATCACCAGTTATCATTTTCAAAGAAGGGGCTTGGTAAGTTAAATTATTGGTAAGTTAAATTAGAAGTAACAGATGTAAGAAAACATTAAGTGACTCCCATAGCTACGACCGTCTTTTTTTTCCATTTTCCACTGAGAAAGTAAATGTAAGAAATAATAGTACCCAATGTCCATGCTATTGGAATTGACCACCATATACCGCTTTCTTCGAATTTCCCGGATAAAAAAACAGCTAGGGGAAGACGGATAAGCCACAAGGAAAAAATAGAAATGAACATAGGAATTATAGTGTCCCCGGCACCTCTAAGCAAACCGTTTATCACTAACATGATGTTGAAAATTATATAAAAGGAACTTACGATCACCAGGTAATCTTTTCCTACCTTAATAACTTCGTTATTATTGGTGAATAGAGCCATTAGATTGCTGCCAAAAAGAATTATTCCAATGCTTATAAAAATACAGGTAATAGAGGACATGATAAGAGTAGATCTTAATCCATTTTTAATTCTTTTCATTTTATTAGCACCTATATTTTGTCCAACGAAGGTTGATAAGGCTGTGCCAAAATTCATTGCGGGCATGATGGCCAGCATACCAACACGGTGGGCGGCCGAATAGGCTGCTGCAACAAAATTTCCAAACTGGTTAACTATCCCCATTAAAACCATCATTCCAATAGCTACAAAGGTTGTTTGTAAACCACTTGGAATACCTATTTGCAAGGTCTTTATAAATATTTTTTTATCAAAATTGAGATTCTTCAAGGATATTTTGATCACTTGGTGCTTTTTGTTAATGTAAATTATCGATGCAAAAAAAACCAAACCTTGCGAAATAACGGTAGCCCATGCCGCTCCTTTAATGCCCCAGCCATACTTGACCACGAAAAGCAAGTCTAGTATAATGTTTAACATAGTTGCAGCGATCATCAGGTATAAGGGGGTTTTCGAATCTCCAAGTCCTCTTAAAACTGCCGATATGCCATTAAAGCCAAAAAAAACAACCAACCCTGATAGATAAACCTGCATGTAGTTATTGGCCATATCGAAAGCAACCTCCGGGATATTCATTAAGCGTAAGATTTCTGCACTAAAAAGAATTCCCGCAATGGTAAGAACCAGGGAAGCAAAAAAAAGGAATATAAACAAGGTATTAGCGGCTTTTCTTACATTTTCTACTTGTTTTGCCCCATAATATTGTGATATAACTACTGTCCCTCCAATTGCAATGCCTATGATAAGTGATACAAGGGTGAATATTACCGGGAAACAATTTCCTATTGCTGTAAGAGCATTAGTTCCAAGTACTTTTCCGACAATAATGCTATCTACAATTAAATATAATTGTTGAAATATATTTCCCAATAACAGTGGTATTGCGAATTGGAGAATCCTATTTCCTTCCTTTCCTACAGTTAAATCATTCATTTGTTTAATTTCGCTTATATAATCATTGCTACAGTTTCCAAGGTTATGTAAGAAAATATAAACGGAAAATAGGGGACATTGTTCTTTTTGAAATTTATTTTTAATCAATATTCCAGGTGAACCAAGTATTCTTTCCTTGCCAGGAATGTAGTGTTATTGTATTTCCAGCAGAAAGTAATAGATGTTAAATTTTATTTCTGATTGAGAATTTTCATTAACATTTTTTCAGGCCCTTTTCAATAAATGATAACATTGAAAGATTTTTCACTCCTTAATAAAGGGCATATCTCTTTGTTCATCAAGGTATTTTTGAAAATTGATCTCAAGTAATTTTCCGAGGTGTTCTTCTAATTTATCTTGTCTTTCTTTGTATTCGGAACGGGACTCGCTTTTTTCTTTTGGTTCATTTAAACCTGATTCCTCGACTTCTTTCATTATTTCTTTTTCATATTCTTCCCCTAGGAATACACGGGGAGATAATTTCCAGTGGATAATGGATTTGTCATCAGCGCAACTTAAAAAAGTTTTTCCATCTTGTGAAATATCAACAGAATGCACCCGTCCTTCATGTTCGATATAAGAAAAAATCATTTTACCGGTTTTCAATTGCCAGAGCCCAATGGTTCCATCGTATGAAGCACTTAATATATGTTGATCATCCGGTGTGAAAATAGCCTTCACAACCGCATTTTTGTGTCCCCTGTATGTTTTAACAAGTTTCCCAGAGGAAACATCCCAAAGTTTTATAGTTTTGTCTCTTGATGCGCTTAAAAGGTATTCACCCGACTGGCTAAAGCATAAAGAATAAACATTGTCAGCATGTCCGGGGAAAGTTATAATATTTTCACCTGTTTCCGTATTCCAAATTTTGATGGTTTTATCCAGGGAGCCACTAGCAATATATTTACCATTAGGACTAAAACATACAACCAATACGCTTTTTTCATGGCCTTCGAAAACGTGAAGGTTTTCGACTGCATTAAAATCCCATAGGTAGAACTTGTTATCAAATGAACCACTTACTATGTACTTGTTATCTTTGCTTATATCAAGTGTCCATATGTAAGTGTGGTGACCAGTCAATGTATTTATATATTCCCCTGTATTTTTCCAGATCACCAAGGATTTATCTCCCCCTGTTACTACATATTTCCCATCGTGACGAAACTTAGCACATCTTACTTCTGCATAATGTTTTTCTAACGTATATAAAGGAGATTTTGATTCCAAGCTCCATATAATGGCTGTTTTGTCATCTGAAGAACTAATAAATTTTTCCTGGTCCGGGCTAAAAGAAACATCATAAACATATCCTTCATGTTTTTTGTATTTTTCAATGATATATTCTTCTTGAGCATAAATATTGAATGAAAAAATGAGATAATAAAAAAGAATGAATTGAATTGCGTACTTCATTTTTTTAGTTTTGTTTAATGGGTAATTTTATAATAAATGCACTTCCTTTATTTTCTTGGGATTTCACTTCAATTTGTCCCTTGTTTTTTTCAACAAATTCTTTGCATAAGGATAAACCTAAGCCAGTGCCTTTTTCATTATTTGTCCCTAAGGTAATAATATCTTGGTTAATTTGAAATATTTTACAAAGAATTTCTTTACTCATGCCAATCCCGTTATCCTTGATTAAAATTTCAAGATAATCTCCTACTTTCCTGGATTTAATTTTTATTTCTCCCATTGGATAGGTGAATTTTATTGCATTTGAAAGGAGATTTCTTATTACAGCGGATATCATATGAGGATCCACATGGGCATAAGATTTTTTTAAAGCTCCATTTTCAATTTTTATTTGCTTATTATCCGCGGCAACTTTCAATAGTTGAATGTTTTCATCAATTATTTCAAAAATATTGACTTCTTGGGGAAGATATTTCATGTACCCGGCTTGAGACCTTGACCAATCAAGTAAATTAACCAATAAGTCATATCCTTGGTTTGCTGAAATTTGGATAGATTTTGCAAATTGTTTAATTTTTTGTTTACTATATTTATCAATATTTTCCTGTAACAGCTGGGAGAATCCAATAATGTTATTGAAAGGGTTTTTCAGATCATGGGATATAATTGAAAAAATTCTATCTTTCACCCAATTAAGTTCCTTTAGATCTTTTGCTTTTTGCTGTAATTCTTCTCCTGATTTTTTTTCTCCTGTAACATCTTCAAAAACCATGACTATATATTCCACCTCGTCTTTATATTTTTGGCTGAAATGAAGATGAATATGTGTTTTAACCCAGTATATACTATGGTCTTTATTCAATAACCTTTTTTCAATTTCATATCCCTCTTTTTTTTCATGAATAGCTTTCCGCATAATGTTTTCTTCATTTAGCTTATCCTCGTCATATGATAATTCTCTAAAATTCATTGCCATAAGTTCCAATTGTGAATACCCGGTGATTTTTTCCAACGCGGGATTGGCAGAAACAAAATAACCGCTTGCATCTAAGAAAGCAATACCTAATGATGAGAGGTTAAAAATGATACGAAATTTCTTCTCGTTTTTTATCAGATCATGATACAAGTTTTTTCTCGCGGTAATATCCCACCTGATAATGGAAAGAATAGGATTTTCACCTTCGGCAGGAATGAAGGGTAGTCTTATAGTGAGATAGTACTTTATTTTATTATCCAATGAAATGGATTCTTCCAAGTGACTTATTTGATTTTTTTCCAAGGTTTCCTTGTCTTTTTCCAATAAGGATTTCTTCTGGGGAAAATCCGGAATTATTTCAGAGTCGAACTGATCTATTATATTGTTAGATTTTTTTTTGCAAAATTTTTCAAATTCGCGGTTAACCCATAGGATCCTTCCCTTGATATTCTTTAGATAGATAATAGCAGGAATATAATTGATTAAACTTTCAAAAAGTACACTTTTACCCGGTATAGAATGTATAGAATTATTTTGTTCTAGTTTTCGTAATTTTTCTTTTAAATCCTTGTTTTCTTTTAACAATTCATTTCTTGTTTTATAATTTTCCATCTTTGTTTTATTCTTAATTCTGTAACTTTAATATAGCAGGATTAGCGGCAAGGTGTGAGAAGTTTTTGAAATCGATTTTTCAAGAAAAAAAAAGGGGGGATCGTGTAATTTTTGAATGTTTCGAGCCCTTTTTTTATTGTAATAAAACTATAAATATATAAAAAAACATAAAAAAAATCATTAAAAATCTATTTTATTAATGAAAAAAATGATAATTACTGTTCATTTATATATAAAACCGATATATTGAACATGAAAGAAATTAACAGGAAATTTGCAAAAGGGTTTTAACGATCACTAATGATGGTAAATTTTTTAAATTTCAACTGGTTTTATTCCTTGGAGTTGCTATTGAAGGGGAAGATGGGCCATAAAAATTTTTACGCGGCTATAAGTCCATAATTATTGGTTTATTACATTAAACTTGTTGAATAAGATCTTGATATATTTTCAAGTTTTCATCATCAAATACGACGAATATAACTTTTTTCAAGATAGATTCTCTTTTAATAAAAGAGTTTATTGTTTCAATGGCTATTTCAGCTGCCTGTTGTTTTGGAAAATGGTATACCCCGGTTGAAATATTTGGAAAAGCAATCGTTTCTAGTCGATATTCAAATGCTAATTTCATACTATTTTCATAACATGAAGCCAAAAGTTCAGCCTCGTTGTTATGTCCACCTTTCCAAACAGGTCCCACTGTATGTATTACATACTTGGAAGCCAATTCATATCCCTTGGTTATTTTTGCCTCACCGGTGGCGCACCCATTTAATGTTCGGCATTCTTCAAGTAATTTTGACCCCGCAGCCCTATGTATTGCGCCATCGACTCCTCCTCCACCAAGCAAGGAATTGTTAGCAGCATTCACGATAGCATCAACATTTTGTTGGGTAATATCTCCTTTAATTAACTCTATTGAAAACATTTACTTGCGAATTTGGGCGTTTAAATTTTTATTGAAAGCCTCAATTAGTTTATTCATAATTTTTTCAATTTGCTTATCAGTTAGAGTGTTTTTGGAACTCTGCAAAGTGAAACTAATAGCATATGATTTTTTCCCGGGCTCTATTCCCTTGCCTTCGTAAACATCAAATAGATGCATTTTCTTTAAAAATTCCCTTTCTGTTTGAAAAGCTATTTCTTTTAATTTTTTATAAGGTACATTCTTCTCGAGTAATAATGCCAGGTCTCGTCTAACTTCCGGGAATTTGGGAATAGGTTTGTATTTTAAACTGTTTTTACTATAAATATTAATAACCTCTTGCCAATTAAATTCTGCGTAAAATACTTCTTCGTCCAGGCCAAAGGTTTTAAGAAGTTCAGGTTTTAAAATTCCTATACTGGCAATTTTGTTTTTTTTGTCAAAATAATGAATTCCTGCATTAAATATTTCATTTTTCACCTCTTCCTGCTTGAAAGAGTCAATGTCAATTTTTAACATTCCCAATATATTCGTGACATAAGATTTAATCGTGAAATAAGAAGATTTTTGTTCCCCGTTGATCCAGTTTAACCCCGTTTTATTTCCAGTAATAAAAAGGGCAAGTTGCATTTCTTCGTGATAATTGTTGACATTTCCTTTTTGATCAGGATCATTTTTATACTGGTATACATTTCCAAATTCATATAACATCAAATTGGGTTGCTGCCTGTTTACATTCCTGGTAATGGCTTCAAGTCCACCAAACAATAGGGTCATTCTCATGCAATCTAAATCTCCACTTAATGGGTTCAAAATATTCACCAGTTGATCCGGGTTATATGCATTATTCTTCTTGTAATAGCTGGACTTTGTTAAAGAATTAGACCAGATTTCATTGCACCCAATAAAAGAGAGATAGTCGGATACCAGGTTCATGATTTTCACTTGGTCTGGTTTTCCCGTGTAGGTTAGGCAGGAATTAAGTTTTGTCTCTACCTTGATGTTATTATACCCGTAAATTCTAAGTATTTCCTCGACAATGTCAGCTTCTCTTTGAACATCAACACGATATGGAGGGACTATTAAATCTAACCCCTTGTCATGTTCTTTGTTAATTTCTATATCAAGTGAGGTTAATATACTTTTTACTTTATCTTTTTCCAGTTCTTTTCCTACTAATCTTTTTAAATTGAAATAAGATAGGAAGATTTCATAGGGTTTAATTGGCTTTGGATAAACATCTACTAAATTTGATGAAATGGTTCCTCCTGCTAATTCCTTAATAAGTAATGCAGAACGTTTTAGGGCGTACAGGGTCATATTAGGATCAACTCCTCTCTCGAATCGAAAAGAAGCATCGGTATTTAGCCCATGTCTCCTAGCTGTTTTTCTCACACTTACAGGATTAAAATAAGCACTTTCGAGAAAAATATTTATCGTTTGGCTAGTGACCCCTGAATCTAGGCCACCGAAGATACCTGCCAAAGCAATCCCTCCCTTTTCATCACAAATAACAAGATCTTCATCGGATAAATCTCGCTCCACTTCATCAAGGGTAGTAAATTTAGTTCCTTTAGGAAGATTTTTGACAATTATTTTTCCCCCGGCCAATTGGTCGGCATCAAAAGCATGCAAGGGTTGACCCGTTTCGTGCAACACGTAGTTGGTTACATCCACCACGTTGTTAATAGGATTTAGTCCAATAGACTTCAGTTTGTTTTTAAGCCATTTAGGAGATTCTTTTACCTGGATTCCAGAAATGGAAACCCCTGCATATCGTGGACAGGCATCTTCATTCTCAATGGTTACATTTATATTTAGATTCTCATTTTCGGTCTTAAAAAGATCAACAGGCGGCTTAAGTACGGAAATTTTTTCGGATTGTTTAAGAAATGCGGCTAAATCGCGGGCAACTCCCAGGTGAGAAGCTGCATCAATCCTGTTTGGAGTAAGTCCAATTTCTAAGACAGTATCATTTTGAATGTTGAAATATTCACTTGCAGGTAGGCCAATTTTAGTGTTTTCATCTAAAATTATGATTCCATCATGTGATGTGCCTAATCCAATTTCATCCTCGGCACAAATCATTCCTTCTGATATTTCACCCCTGATTTTTGTTTTTTTAATGGTAAACTCTTCACCCGAAGTGGCATACAAGGTGGTTCCCACTGGAGCTACAATTACCTTCTGACCAGCTTGAACATTTGGGGCGCCACATACTATGTCCAATAAATGATCCTCTCCTATATCTACTTTTGTAACACTTAATTTATCAGCGTTAGGATGGTTTTTACAATCTTTAACTTGTCCTACAACAAGTCCATTAAGCCCACCCTTGACTTCCTCGTATTGATTAATTGATTCGACTTCTAAACCTATATCAGTTAATATTTCAGAGACTTTTACCGGGGATAGGTCTGTTTTAATATATTCTTTTAACCAGTTAAATGAAATTTTCATTGATCTTTTTTTTAAGAAACTGCAAAATTAAGAAAAAATGATAAAGAAAACAGGAGAATGTAATTTAAAATCAAGAACCAGGAGATTCCATGGAATGACCTCAATGAAAGTGATTGGAGAGAAATGGCAATTAATTAGTATATTTTTTTGATCTCACTGATCCTTTTGATAAATTATTAGTATCCCGGTTGATCTAAATATTTACATGGATTTTTTTTAAATTTCCGTACAATTAAAATTAAATAATATTATTTTTATGGATATAAACCTGTTTTTTTAAGATGGTTAAGAAAAAAAGAGAGCGAAAAGAGGAAACCGGGAGATTGTCCCCGGGCATATGGATGCTTGGTGGATTGGCATTAATAATGACATTTTTGGTTTATCATTCTTCATTGAAAAATGACTTTGTTAACTGGGACGATCCGGCCTATATCATGGGTAATCCTCATTTCAAGGATTTTTCAATCATCAAAGTATTCCAGTCATATGATGTTGGCAATTATCATCCGTTTACAATAATTAGTTTATATATTGATTACCAGCTTTCCATGTCCGATGTCAATGATCCTTCCCTCCTGAAACCATATTATTTTCACCTGCACAACCTGTTACTTCATTTGGCCGGCGTTATGCTGGTTCTTGGTTTTGCTTATTTTTTACTTGGAAAAAAAGGGGGGGCAGCTTTTTTTGTCGCTTTACTTTATGGAATTCATCCCATGCACGTTGAATCTGTTGCCTGGATATCCGAGCGCAAAGATGTGCTGTACGCTATGTATTTTTTCGCATCATTATTATGTTACATGTTATATAGAGAACACGGTCAAAAAAAATGGTATTATTGGTCACTTTTTTTCTTCTTATTTTCTTTATTTTCAAAAGGGCAGGCTGTTACCTTGTCTTTGGTAATCGTGTTAATAGACATTTACCAGCGGCGTGAGATAAATAAATCTTTTTTTATAGAAAAATTACCTTACCTTGGTTTAAGCTTCATGTTTGGACTTATTGCTATAAATGCACAGCAAACTGGAGGAGGTAGCGGGCAGGTAGATATTTCTTTTTTTGACAGCTTCTTAGTTGGATTTTTTGGAATCATGATGTACGTCTACAAATTTTTTTGTCCCGTAAATCTTGCCTGTTTTCACCCGTATATTTTCAATGAACATGGTGAACTACCTGCTATTGTAAATTATTCAATACTAATTGTAATAGGTATAGGAACGGTAATTTATTTCCTATCAAGGAAGGATCGGGCAGTTTGGTTTGGCCCCTTATTTTTCCTTGTAACAATCTTTCCCGTGCTTCAATTTTTTCCCGTGGGGCGGCAAATTATTGCTGAACGCTATACACTTATCCCATACGTGGGATTATCCATCTTTCTTATTCATCTCGTGCAAAAACTTCTTGAAATTCCCACATGTAAGAAACATTACAAAACAGTTTATGCTGGTTTAGGTGGTTTTATTCTTGTTTTGTCTGTTCAAGCACATAACCAAGCAAAGATTTGGGAAAATACAGAAACACTATGGAGCCAAGTCTTAGAATTGTATCCTAATACTACCGAGGCTTATATTAATAGGGGATATTGGTACAACCAGGTGAAAAGATACGATGAGGGTATAGCAGATGCTTCTAAGGGTTTGGAGATAGATTCAACCAATTTTAAATTATGGATCAATAGGGGAGTAGCCTTTGAACGAAAAGGTTTTTATAAAAAAGCCGTTGCGGATTACACCATGTCATTGAATTGTAATGACACGAATGTTAAAGCGTTGATGAACAGGGGGATAATTTATGTGGATCATCTTAATAAACTAGAGTTGGGTGCTAAGGATTTTTTGAAGGTATTAGAAATAAATCCTTCACACATTGATGCAATTCAAAATTTAGGTGTTGTATATTTCAAGATGAATATGTTTGAAAAAGCATTGGAATATTTATCCAAGGCAGAAAAAATAGATGAGTCGAATGGTCGAACAAATCAATTAAAAGCATTCACTTATGCGGCTATAAAAGATTATAAAATGGCGTTAGAGGAAGCGGCAAAAGCTCGTGAAAATGGATTAATACTAAACCATGACCTGGTCAAACAATGGAATGTGCTTGCCAGGAAATAAAAGGTTTAAATATACTTCAAAATGATCTGCTAAGACGAGCATTGGGCTATAAAAATAGATTGGTAAAGATGAATTGTAAAATAAGAGAAAACATTTTTTAAACCTTGTGAATAATTCAATACGATATCGTTATATTTGTATACATGGAAAAGATGGAAAAAAGAGTAAACGGGAAGGAAAAAGAAAAACCACTTATCCTGGTGACAAATGATGATGGGGTATTTGCCAAAGGCTTTATTTCCCTGGTGGAAGTAGCCAAAGAATTTGGCCGAGTTATGGCCATTGCACCTTCCACGGGTCAATCGGGTATGTCTCATGCAATTACAGTAAAATACCCCATTCGTGTTGAGTTAATTGAAAACCAAAAGCATCTTACTATTTTTAGTTGCTCGGGAACACCGGTGGATTCAGTTAAATTAGCAATGAACCAGTTGATGCCGGTTAAACCCGACCTGATTATATCAGGGATAAATCATGGATCCAATTCTGCGGCTAGCGTCATTTATTCAGGAACCATGGCAGCGGCTATTGAAGGATGTTTAAACCAGGTCCCCTCCATTGGTTTTTCGTTGCTTGATTTTTCTAGCAATGCAAATTTTTCTGGTGCTCAAATATATGCAAGGCATATTATTCAAATGGTATTGAAAAATGGTATTCCTTCTAATACTTGCCTGAATGTGAATGTTCCTGCAATTGATGTAAAAAAAATAAAAGGTATAAAAATATGTAGGCAAAACAAGGGATATTGGCAAGAAGAATTTGAAAAACGCCGAGATCCTCAAAATAAAGAATATTATTGGTTAACAGGGGTATATAAAAACGCGGAACCAGAAGCCCTGGATACAGATGAATGGGCATTAAGAAATCATTATGTTTCAATGGTTCCCGTGCATGTTGATTTAACTGCTTATAATGCGTTGGAAGAATTGAATAAATGGGATTTTAATGTCTTCCAAGGTGAATCTCAATTATAATTATTCTATTATTGTGTCAATTAAAAATATTTCGAGTAAAACTACTTCTCATTAATGAATGTGGCACCTCTTCTCTCGAAATGTTTTCGATCTAGACACAAGGTTTTTATAATTTTTAATAAAAACTTGATTATAAAATTATTAAATTTATTAAATAATTAAAGATGAGGGCGATAATAAACAGTACCTGGGTAGGGTTAATTTCGGGGATTTTTCTTCCAATGGTAGTAATTATTTTCTTCTACTTTTTCCAAGACCAGGATTTTGAAATTGTACAATTATTTAGATTTCTCGTGGAACAAGAAGTATTCACGAAAGTATTAAGTCTTTGTATAATCCCGAATCTTTTTATCTTCTTTATATTCATTTGGTTAAACATGTTGAATGCTGCAAGAGGTGTTCTTGTTTCTACATTTATTTATGCTTTTGTAATCGTAATTTTAAAGTTTATCGTTTAAGAAATACAGTTTTCTAATTTGAAAGAAAGATGAAATATTACATTATAGCAGGAGAGGTCTCTGGTGATTTACATGGTGCAAACCTGGTCAAAGAATTAAAAAAAAATGATCCAGCGGCAGAAATATCGTGTTTTGGCGGGGACTTGATGCAAAGGGAAGGAGCTAATGTCAGGAAGCACGTTAGGGATTTAGCTTTTATGGGGATAATAGAAGTTCTAATGAACATTAGGACTATAAAAAAGAATTTCAGCTTTTGTAAAAATGATATATTGAAATTTAATCCTGATGTAATAATTTTTATTGATTATCCCGGATTTAACCTAAAGATGGCGAAATTTGCGAAAGAAAAAGGTTATAAGACCATATATTACATCTCACCAAAAATTTGGGCATGGAAGACTTCAAGGATAAAATTTATAAAAAATTACGTGGACTTACTTTTATCAATTTTACCTTTTGAAAATGATTTTTATAAAAAACATGGTTATACAATTACTTACGTGGGTAACCCCCTAATGGATGCTATTTCAACATTTAAAAATCAAAATCAAGGGAACCCCAGTTTTTTAACAGTACAAGATATTTCGGATCATCCTATCGTGGCGGTTTTACCAGGGAGTAGAAAACAAGAGGTAGAAAAGATTCTTCCTGAAATGATGCAGGTAGCTGATAAATTCCCGGGTTATTTATTTTTAGTGGCTGGTGTTTCTTTCTTATCTCCTTATATTTATGAAAAGCATACTTCTAAAAGGAAGAACGTAAGGTTAATTTTTGATAGAACCTATGATATTTTAAGTCATTCTAAGGCTGCCATAGTTGCCTCGGGGACAGCAACATTGGAAACAGCATTACTTAATGTACCACAAGTTGTATGTTATAAAATTAATTCTTTGACATACCGAATTGGAAAATTATTTTTTTATTTACAATACTTTTCCTTGGTAAATCTCATCATGAATAAAGAGGTTGTAAAGGAATTATTACAAGATAATCTCTCCATGGATATTGGGAAGGAATTAGATAATTTACTAAATAACCGGGATTATCGAGAAAAAATGCTTTCAGAATATTCAGTTCTAAGGGAAAAAGTTGGACCGGCAGGGGCATCAGGAAAAGCAGCCGCTTCCATTAAAGAGTTTTTGAGTTAAGTTTGCTAGTGACGCGTCACATGTATTAAAGCGCATCGGATTTACCTTCAACCCGGCGTA